>LKPX01000075.1 GCA_001443525.1 Desulfobacteraceae bacterium RAAP-1
TTTAAAGCTAAAAGGACTCAACATAAATTAGAAATTGGGGCAGCGCCACTCCGCTGCAAATCGATCGGTTACCATCTTAAACTCGACTCTTTTTTGTCTTGACATATGGGTCCACTTCAAAGCGAGCTTCTTTCGATAAAATCTGACATATTTTGCCTCCATATGAAAATAAATTATAAATGATAATCAATCGAGGCATAATAGCACAACTCTATGATAAATCAAGATAATTCAACATTAATGTGCCTTAAGTTAATGACATTGAGTCTGAAGTCTGAAGTTTAAACAGGAAGATAATTAATGAAAATACAATCATTGAAATTGGCTTATTTTTCACCTACCGGGACGACAAAATCGATTGTTCAAGCGATAGCGCGCGGTATTAACCAAAACACTGCGGAACAAATTGATATCACTAAACCAAACGCGCGAAAGAAACAATTACAAACATTGGAAAATGATTTGCTTGTTGTTGCCGTGCCAGTTTACATCGGAAGAGTACCAGCTCTGTTAAGCGAATGGCTGCATGCGATAAAAGCTGACAAAACACCGACTGTATGTGTCGTTGTTTATGGCAATCGTGATTATGAAGATGCCCTTCTTGAACTCAAAAATATTATGAAAAAAAGCGGTGGTATTCCGATCGCCTGTGCGGCATTTATCGGAGAACACTCCTTCTCAAGTTCCGATACGCCCATCGCGGTATCTCGTCCTGATACAACTGACTTAAATTATGCAGAAATGTTTGGTCGCAAAATTAATGAAACGCTACAATCGATATCATCACTTGATTACATTTCTGATATAAATGTTCCTGGAAATTATCCCTATAAAAATTTAGAGGATTTACTTTCAGTTGATTTTATAGCAACCAGCGATAAGTGCATAAAATGTGGCATTTGTGCAGAGTCGTGCCCTGTCAGTGCAATTGATTTTGAAAATTTTTCTTTAATAGATAAAGAAAAATGTATCCTATGTTGTGCCTGCATCAAATGCTGTTCAGAAAACGCGAGAACGATGAAAGAAGGCATAGTTGAAAATATTGCAATACGTATAAGTGAAATGTGCAAAGAACGAAAAGAGCCTGTATTCTTTTTCTAATTATAGAATTCTGGGGACATCCTACTGGGAATTAATGCCAACCTACGACCATGTGCTTCCAGTGGATAGGGGAGGGGCAAGATATTCCGATAAATATCGTAACTACATCTCAATTGGATAATTCAAGGAAATCGAATTTTTTAGTTGACGAGATCAAATTTAACCTTTTTCCGCCAGGAAATATAGATAAATGGGATGGAAAAATAGGCTGGTATAAAAAGATGATAGAAAAGGATAATTCTATTTTAAGTGATAAATATTGTTTCGAATGGAATAAGGCTTTAGAAATTATTGAGAATGAAAAAAAACCGTATATTGATGATCCCTTTCTTGGGAAAAGACTTGCCAACTACGACAAGTGGATAGAGAAAGGGGAAATTTCATCATCTTCAAAAGTTATCCCGGTTTCAGAGTCATTCGATGCAAAACAATGGATATTACCAACTGAGCAGGTGTCGAAAATACTTGCAAATGCCAGTTCGGTCGCAGTACAAAATTGTGAATGCAGAACGCACTACAAAAGATGTGATAAACCTCTGGAAGTATGCTTTCTTTTGAATAAAATTGGAGATAAGTTTGTTTCTAAAGGTAAGGCTCGATACGTTTCTCAAAATGAAGTGACTGAAATCTTAAAAATAGCCAATAAAAACGGACTGATTCATTTGGCTTTATACATGCCTGATCACGAAATTTATGCATTATGTAGTTGCTGTTCTTGTTGTTGTCATGAATTGCAGATAGTGCGACTTACCAAACGAAATGAACTAATGGTCCACTCGGAATATATTGCTTTTACAGATCCTGAAATCTGCGTCCATTGTGGTGATTGTGTTGATAGATGTATTTTCGATGCTCGTTCCCTCTGTAATGACAAATTAGTATATAAGCCTGAATTATGCCTTGGATGTGGCCTTTGTGTTACCATTTGCCCCGTTGATGCAACAACCATGATATTGAGAAAACCAAACACTGAATAGGAGTAATATTTATCGCACAATCGGGTAAGGAGGAGTTTTTTTCCTCCAGCAGCCGATCGCTAATGCTCCGGCCCAACTTTTCGTCGGGTATCATGAGTCTGACATACACCTAATAGCCAAGTATTTTGATCATAGTGGGAGATCTAAATGACCGTCAGAATTGTCCATCTTGGAAGTCCGCGAGTTCCTGAAGAGGGAATAAGAATTGGAACCGTTCGCCATCCGCCGCGTGGTGTGCCAAAGTCACAGTTCTCTGCCCAAAACTGGTATGATGTATGGTATCCGATACTCTCGCCAAGTATTGAGACGATAAAGCTCGGGCAACATGCTGTAACTCAAGCAGAGTGGGCTGTTTTCATCAGAAAATACAAGACTGAGATGGCTGCACCCGATGCCAGGCATGCGTTGGAGTTGCTCGCAGTTCTGTCACACACGACGAATTTTTCGGTAGGATGCTATTGTGAGCGTGAAGATCGTTGCCATCGCCCAGTATTGCGGCAGCTTCTCATCGAAGCCGGTGCAGATGTTCTGTAGTCATATCAATTGATGTGATAAATCTGTTCTGATATTTAGGATGTTTTTATGCTTATTCCTATACCATATGTTCACGCTGGAATGGGGTTATTAACAGTTTTTCTTTCTTTCCCGCTCATGATGAAGAAGGTCCCTATGAATAGGGCATATGGCATTAGAATAAAAAAAGCATTCGTCTCAGATCGCAACTGGTATGAAGTTAATGCCTATGGCGGCAGGTTGCTTTTGATCTTTGGTATCTTTCTTGTTGGCTTCAGTTATTTTAGTTATGATTTTGCACCGCCGCCTGCAAGTCCCTGGGCTCCGGTATTTCTGGTCATACCTTTGATTTTGATCTTTCCCGTAGTCGTACTCATTAATCTCTATGCGAGAAAGTTGCCTGATTTATGAAAGCAATACATGCCGAACGAATTTGGATATGTTATGATGGCTGCTGCTTTTTGCTCAAGTTTAAAAGCTGTCAGCCGATATCCATGTTAACAGGGTTTCTCGTTTTTCAGCCGGATTTTTACAATTTTCTGACAGATATGCAGGAACGGACTGCAATCTCTTATATTCACGCCATATCACATTTTCTGCAGCAATATTGATGGGTTTGTAAAAAGTCGATTTTTAGACGACTTCGTAAAATGTTCGCAGGCAAGGCGCGCAAATCCGCAAGGAATGCAGCGTACGTGTCGTACGCTGCAATGACGAAGGATGCGGCGCAAGCGCTGCATGCGGACTTTTTACGAAGGCATCAATATTGAAAATAAATATCAGAGGAAAAATGTTTTACTGAAAAGCCATTATCAGCCCCTCAAGGAGAACTGCCATGGAAACAAACGATCTTCTGAATCTGCGCAAGTTTCTGGCACCTGAAATCGTGTATGGTAGGGGCGCATTGAAGCTGGCAGGCCGGCATGCCGAAAACCTTGGCGCTTCCCGTGTTCTGGTGGTAACCGATCCCGGCGTTCAGAAAGCCGGTTGGACTTCGGAGGTGGAATCCAGCCTGAGTACCTCCCGAATTCCTTTTGTGACATTTAGCGGTGTTACATCCAATCCCAAGGACTATGAGGTAATGGCAGGGGCTGAGGTCTGCCGGAACGAAGGCTGCGACCTGATTGTTGCCGTCGGCGGCGGCAGCCCGATGGACTGCGCCAAAGGTATCGGTGTTGTCATGGGCAACCACAAAAATATCCGTGAATTTGAGGGAGTGGATGAAGTGCCGAATCCTGGGCCGCCGCTCATTTTTATTCCGACCACAGCAGGCACTTCTGCGGATGTATCGCAGTTCGCCATTATCACGGATACCATACGGCATGTCAAAATAGCGGTTATCAGCAAGATGGTGATTCCGGATATTGCTTTGGTGGACCCGCAAACCACCATCACCATGCCGTTGGAACTGACGGCGGCCACGGGTATGGATGCGTTGTGCCATGCCTTTGAGGCTTTTGTGTCCACTGCTGCATCTCCGCTCACAGATATGGCGGCGCTTTGGGCAACGCGGTTGATAGCGGAAAACTTGCTTCAGACCTGTCAGGAACCTGAAAACATCGCATGTCGTGACGCCATGATGATGGCCAGCCTGATGGCCGGTCTGGCGTTTTCCAACGCCAGTCTCGGAATGGTTCACGCCATGGCTCACAGCCTGGGAGGTGCATTCGACCTGCCGCACGGTGAGTGTAATGCCATGCTTCTGGAAGAGGTGATTCACTTCAATTTCGATGCGGCCAGTGATAAATATGTCCAACTGGCGGATGCCATGAGGGTTCATTGCGATGGAGCGCCGGTTTTGTCCTGTGCATCTGCGCTTTCCGGGCATATCGCATCGCTGCGCCGGAAGCTTGGCATTACGCAGCGTTTGTGCAACATGGGCGTTTCATCCGCCGACATTCCTCGACTGGCCGGTTATGCGTTTAAAGACCCTTGCCTTGCAACCAATCCGCGGAAAGCCACACATTATGATATTGAAAATATCTACAAACAAATCTATGAATAAAAAAGAAGACAACGTGATGCACGGATCGGACTTTTTATATGGAAACATCTGATTCTGACGGCAACAATGAATACAGCTCTGTGCGTGAAAAATTTCTAGGTCTGAGCCTGGAATCCACCCGAAAAAGCTATTACCCGCAGCTTCAGGCTCAACTGGAAACCGCCAGAAACAATGAACGGCAATTACGGCTGTTGACCGATAGTCTGCCGGCCCTGATATCGTATGTGAGCGCCAGCGAACGGTATGTATTCGTAAACCGCGCCTACGAAGAAGCATTCGGACTCAATCGCAGCCAGATTATCGGTCAGCATGTCAAACATGTTCTCGGTCTTGAAGATTATGCCAAGGTGAAGGCGCAGATACATCAGTGTCTCAGCGGCAATCGCGTCCATTTTGATACCTGCTTTACCCACCGGCAGGAGGGAATCCCTCTGTGGTTTGAAGTGAATTATGCGCCGGATATAGATCCGCACCACGGCGTCGCAGGTTTTTACTCCCTGATGATCGACATCACGGAACAAAAAAAGAACCATCAGGAAAAAATGGCCCTTGAAGCCAAACTGCGTCAGGCTGAAAAAATGGAGTCACTGGGTACGCTTGCAGGCGGCATTGCTCACGATTTTAACAATTTGTTGATGTGTATTCAGGGCAGGGCGTCTCTGATGGCCATGGATATGGAACCGGGATATCCGCTTCTGGAACACACCCGCGCCATCGAGGAATATGTTCGGAGCGCGACGCAGTTGACCCGGCAATTGCTGGGATTTGCGCGGGGCGGCAAATATGAGGTTAAACCCATGGATATGAACCAGGTGATGTTAAACAGCGCCCAGATGTTCGGCAGAACCCGGAAAGAAATCCGGATTCGCACCCGGTGCAGCCAGCAGCCGCCAATCGTGGAAGCCGATCAGGGGCAGATCGAACAGGTGCTGCTCAACATATACGTCAACGCATGGCAGGCCATGCCGGATGGCGGTGATCTGTTTCTGGAAACAAAAATTGTGACACTGGGCAAAAGTTACTGTGCTCCGTATCAGGTGGAACCGGGGCTGTTTGTCAATATGTCGGTTACCGACACCGGCATTGGCATGGATGAAGCCACCCGCCGCCGTATTTTCGATCCATTTTTCACTACCAAGGAAAAAAGCCGGGGAACCGGGCTGGGGCTGGCGTCCGCCTACGGCATCATTCGCAACCACGGCGGCATGATCACCGTTTACAGTGAAAGCGGCCACGGCGCCACTTTCAATATTTACCTGCCGCTGTCCAGCCGGAAAGCGGGTCAGGAGGTATCGGCAGTGACGACACTGATCAAGGGGTCGGAAACCATTCTTCTGGTGGATGACGAAGATATTATCATCGATGTGGGCAAAGCCATGCTCGAAAAACTGGGATACAGCGTTCTTGTCGCCAGAAACGGTCTGGAGGCAGTAGAAACCCTCACCCGCATGAAAACGGATATCCGCCTGGTGATTCTGGATCTGATCATGCCGGAAATGGATGGCGGCAAAACATTTGACCGTCTTCGCAATGTGTGTCCCGACATGCCGGTGCTGCTCTCCAGCGGGTATGCCATCAATGGCCATGCCGACCGGATCCTGCGCCGGGGGTGTAATGGGTTCATTCAGAAACCTTTTACGATTTCCGAGCTTTCACAGAAAATCGGCGGTATTCTGAACGAGACAGCAGTCTGAACCGTATGCGGTTTGAGCCCGAGCGTACTGGGGAAAGAAGGTGTTTCAATGTGCATGCAGTTTCATGGAGGTTCTATGAACGCCATTCTGAACAATCTTCCAGGGCTGTTTTATCTCTTTGACCCAACGGGGAAATTTTTACTCTGGAATAAAAATCTGGAGCGGATCACCGGGTATTCTCACGCGGAAATTGCGGACATGAATTCTTTGCAAATTTTCGCTCCTGAAGACAGAGCCAGAATATTGGAACGGACACATGAGATGTTTTCGAAAGGAATTGCCAGCATCGAAGCCCGGCTGGTTTCCAAAGATGGAACAGCTGTTCCCTGGTATTTTACCGGGCGCAGCATCCAGATGGAGGGGCAGTCCTGCCTGATGTGTACAGGCGTTGAGATTTCGGCCCTCAAGCAGACGGAAGCGGCGCTTCAGAAACGCACCGAAGAATTGATTGCTTTAAACGCCTTGGGCAGGAATGTCATTTCGACGCTGTCCGTAGAACAGACCTGTACGGCCGGTCTTGAGAGCATATTTAGTATCATAAAGCCCACGATGGCCTTTTTGTTTCTGCGAGACGGCGACAGACTGATTCTTCAGGAAATTCTGCCTCCTTCGGAGCGCCGGCGGATGGATAAAATCCCGGAGCATCGTGTCGGCGAATGCATGTGCGGTCTGGCGGTCAAGGAGGGCAGTCCGTTTTTCTCTCAGGATATTTTGGATGATCCGCGCTGCACCTGGCAGGACTGCAAACAAATCGGCATTCGTTCGTTTGCTGCCCTGCCGCTTCGGACTTCCGGAGAGATCATCGGCGTTATCGGGCTTGCATCCGGCGCCTCGCGTGATTTTGAACAGGAAGCTGATTTTCTTGAGACCATGGCCAGCCAAGTCGCTATCGTCCTTGTCAACGCCCGACTGTTTGAGGCAGTCCAGCAGGAACTGGCGGAACGCCGGCGCATTGAAGCATCCCTGCGGCGCGAAAGAGAAAAATTTCAGGTGCTGCTTCAGTGCGCGCCGTTTGGCATGGCGGTGATCGATGAAGGCGGCCGGTTTACCTATGTCAATACGATGTTCACCCGCATTTTCGGATATGATTTAAACGATGTTCCGGATGGCAGAACATGGTTCAGGCTGGCATATCCGGATCCGCAATACCGGAAACAGGTCATCCAGGACTGGATATATGATTTAAAATCGCATCATCTGGGGGAAAAACGCCCCAGGATTTTCGATGTCATCTGCAAGGATGGCAGCAAAAAAACCATTAATTTCATTCCGGTCATGTTGGAAAGTGGTGAAAACCTGGTGGCTTTTGAAGATATTACCGAACGCCTCCTGTTGGAAGACCAGCTTCAGCACGCCCAGCGGATGGAGGCCGTCGGAATTCTGGCAGGCGGTATCGCCCATGATTTCAACAATCTGCTTCAGGCGATCAGTGGCTATACCCAGATTCTGCTTTTTAACCGGCCGTCGAATGATGCGGATACTTTCCGGCTGAAAGCCATCGAAAAATCCATCGCGCGGGCTGCCCAACTGGTGCGCCAACTCTTGCTGTTCAGTCGCAAGGTGGAAAGCGAACGCCGCTGCATCGATCTTGCCTGTGAAGCGGCGCAGTCTGTGCAGATGCTCAAGCGCACCATTCCCAAGATGATCGATATCGAGCTTCACCACGATTCCGGTCTTTGGAAGGTAAAAGCCGATCCAGTCCAGATCGAGCAGTCGCTGCTGAATCTGGGGATCAATGCTGCAGACGCCATGCCGGAAGGTGGAAAGCTTGTCATCCAGATCCGTAATGCCATTGCATCTGAGGACGCAGATTTACAACGTGCGAGCGCAGCATCGGGTAACTATGTGCTGTTGAGTGTTTCCGATACCGGGTGTGGCATGGACGCCCAAACCGTCAAGCATATCTTCGAACCGTTTTTCACTACCAAGGAAATCGGAAAGGGCACTGGATTGGGGCTGGCATCAGTATATGGCATCGTCAAGAGTCATGGCGGGCATATTCTGTGTGATAGTGCGCCCGGAAAAGGAACGACCTTCAGCATCTATCTGCCGGCAATCACCGGAACAGGCGAAAGTACGGTTTCCGCGTTGGCTGCGCCGTCATTGAAGGCTGAAAACGGCACAGAAACCATTCTTGTGGTGGATGATATTCCCGATATCCGGGAGTTGGCCGTTGATACGCTGCGTCCTTTGGGTTATACGGTGTTGACAGCCGCCAGCGGCGAGGAAGCCCTTCAGATATATGCGGTGCAAAAAGACGCCATCGCACTGATAATTCTGGATATGGGAATGCCGGGAATGGGCGGAAGCTGCTGCATGCAAAAGCTCATGGAGATCAATCCGGCCGTTCGGATACTGATTGCCAGCGGCTATTCCAATGATGGTCCTGTGCAGATTGCCCTGAACTCTGGTGCTGCCGGATTTATCGGAAAGCCGTATCAATTGTTGGAATTTTTGTCTCAGGTGCGGTCAATTCTGGACGGCGAAAATAAACAGTGTTCTTTTGAGTCTGAATAATTCCTGGAGTTTGACCATATGCAGATCATTGTGACCTGCACATCAATACATCATTAAAAGGAGGGTTTATGGCATTTTTTGACTGGAAGGATGACTATAGCGTGGGTATCGCCAAAATCGACGAACAACATAAAAAACTGGTGGAATTTTTAAATGATTTATACGATGCAATGAAGGCAGGCAAGGGAAAAGATGTGCTGGATACCGTATTGGTCGGCCTGGTGGAATACACCAAAACGCATTTTGCAACCGAAGAAAGCCTGATGAAGCTGCACAAGTATCCGGACTATGAAGTTCACAAGGAAAAACATGACAAACTGACGGCTTATGTAATTGATCTGAAAAAGAAATTCGACGCAGGTCAAATCAGCAACCCCATCCAGATCACCAATTTTTTAAAAGACTGGCTGGGGAAGCATATTATGGGAACAGACAAGATGTACGGGCCGTTTCTGAACGGAAAAGGGGTGCGGTAAGAGCCTGCCGCTTGCGGCTTCTGGAGAATTGTTTTTGATGCACCCATCCCTTCAGAGCAGCGCCTCCTGAATCATGCGGCCCAGTTGTTCCATGGTGTAAGGCTTTTTGAGAAAACCGCGGGCGCCGAGCTGCTGCGCTTTACGAACATCCGTGCTTTCGGAATAGCCGCTTGCAATGACCACTTTCTGGCCGGGACGGATCCGAATCATCTGTTCATATGTCTGCCGTCCGTTGATGCCCGGATCCATGATCATGTCCAGAAGCACCAGATTCACCTCATGTTCCTGTATATACGCCAGTGCTTTTTCGCCGGAATTTGCACAGGATGCGGTGTATCCCATGGCGGTCAGCATCTGGCAGGCAATATCGAGCTGGATCGGTTCGTCATCCACGACCAGAATCGTTTCACCGTTGCCGCGGATATTGTCCAGTTCGTTCTGGGGCGGCTCACGGACGGCATCGGTATCGGAGGCAGCCGGAAAATAAAGATAAAAAGATGTTCCATGGTCTCCGGACGATTCCTGGGAGCGGCTTGTCACCTGCACGGTGCCACCGTGATCCTGCACGCAGTTCCAGGCAACCGCCAATCCCAGCCCCGTGCCGCTGATGCCCATCACCTTACGGGTATAAAACGGCTCGAAAATATGCTCCATATCTTTAGGAGATATTCCCCTGCCATCATCTGTGATTTCAAGTATCACATAATTGCCTGGCGGCAACCCCACGTCACGTGCGGATGCATCGTCCAGTTTCCGGTTACGGGTGGATATGACAACGCTGCCGTCGCTGTCGATGGCTTCCATGGCGTTTGAAACCAGATTCATGATACACTTCCGGATATGAATCTGGGAACAGTTGATCGGGGCCAGAGACGGATCCAGTTGGGTGTGGCAAACGACACGGGTGTGCTGGAATGTCAGTTTCCGGTGTTCGGGAGAGTCGAGATATTCCATGACAAGATCGTTGAGATGCGTGATCTTCTTGACGCTGGCGACGCCTCTGGCTATTGTGAGCAGATCGGCGACAACCGCGACAGCCCGTTGTCCCGATTCCTGTATGGCTTTGATGGGCGCCCGCAATTCGCTGTCCGGGGGAAGCTGCATCAGTAAAAGTTCGGGATATCCCACAATGCCGGAAAGAATATTGTTGAGGTCATGGGCCACGCCACCCGCCAGAAGTCCCAGAGATTCCATTTTTTGCGCCCGGTACAGCCTGGCTTCCATATTGTCTTTTTCAGTTTCGGCTTGTTTCTGCTCGGTGATATCATTGAAAATAGAGGCAATTTCTCCGGATGGAAATCTGAACACAGTGTTTTCAAACCACCGAGACAGCCTGTCGTCAGAATAAAACGAGGCAGGATTCCGGGCAGGAAGGCCGGTTTGCCATACCGCGCGGAAAATATCCAGCAGCCCCATTTCCACAATGCCGGGATATATTTCAGTCACCTTTTTCCCGATGATATCCTGACGTTTTACCTTGTCGATCCGTTCGCCAGCCCTGTTGATATCTCTCAAAGTAAAATCGATTCCATCTTCCAAAGGGGTATAAATCGAGATGCCGCTCGGGCTGTTTTCAAAAAACTGCCGGAAGCGTCTTTCGCTGTCCGCCAGTTCCGAGGTGCGTTGCTCTACCCGCTTTTCCAGAGTATCGAGGGCCTCCCTGAGATGTACCGACATCCTGTTGAATATCTGGCCCAATCGGCTCAGTTCATCCGTGCCGGTCTCGTCGGCAACAATCGTGAGATCACCGTTTTTCATGGCTTCCGTAGTACGGGTCAGGCGAAGTATTCGGCGGGTGATAGCGGCGTTCAGGTTTTCTGCAATGCCAAGGGCGGCCAGCAACCCGATCAGTGTCGTCACTGTCATGATGATTATGCCTGTTCTCTGGACATGTGCGATGTTGTTGCGTGCCTGAGCGACCTGTTCGTTTGCGGCGCGAACCAGGGCGGCGGAAGCCCTGCCTGCCGTTTCTGACTGAAGCGCAAAATCGTTGAATCTGGCTCGGATAGCGACATCCACGCTGACCATTTTTCCGGTGATGGCCATAAACTGGTCCAGCAGGTCATTGATGGTTTTCTGCGCTGCGGGTGTCATCTTCTGCATATTGGCGACAGTATCGTGAATACGGAACGCCACATTGTAGGCGGACTGCATCAGATATCGTTTGCGGCTGATCCGGTATTCCTGTGTGTCATCCCGCATTTCGACAAAAAGAGGCGTCAGAATACGGTTATCGGCAATGGCGTCATGCAATTTTTTAAAACAATTTGCCAGTTGACTTTCCAGTCCTCTTTCAGGTGCCGCCAGTTCAGTGACCAGTTCCACGGACTGAATGGATGTATCGGCAAAACGTTTGGCAAATGATAAGTACAGGTTCAAGTCCACATGAGCTTTATGAATAGCGTCGCCGATATTTACCTTTTGAGCCAGTGCTTTCAGTTCATCACTGTCGGTGATAACCCGGGCGATCTGTCTGGCGGATGGCTGGGCATACAACTCATGGGCTTTGGCAAGGCCGATCCTGGGATATTGAAGAAAAAAATCACCGTGGAGCCGCCGCGCTTTCTCCATGCCATGGTCCATTTCCAGCACCAGCTTCAGGATATCGTTGCTGGTGTTGATGGAGTTACCTGCAACCCGGACGGAATCCATTGCCAGATAGCCAGCAGCCGCCACAGTCACAATTAAAAACAGCAGCAGGCCGATGCTCAGGGTAAAGCGGGTCGTGATGCTCATCCGGTTCAGGAGTCGATACCGTTTAAATCGGTCATTCACACCGGTTTCGTGCATAAAAATCCTTTTATGACGGATGCTATACTTTGAACCGCCACAATCTGCGCTTTTTGAACCCTCACCCCAGCCCTCCCCCGCTGAGAGAGGGAGCAAAAGGAAGCTCAGGTTGTAGCGATACACAGTATATCAGCGCTGGGATAACCTGTTATCCAGATGATAGGTGAACTGGATGTTGGACAAGAGTCCTTTTAAGCCATGCCTTGGGTGATCCAGACGCAGGATATTGAAAGCCGGAACCGCGCAGTCTCCGAATTCATTGCAGGTCAGACTGCCGGTGACCCCCTTAAAATTTCTGACCGCGTAAAGGGCGTTACGCAATGCCTGGCGGCCGATGTGCAGGGAACCATCCGGCGACTGGACGGCCACTTTTTCGATACTGTCCATCAGCAGACAGGCGGCGTCATAGGCGTTCAGAAAGTAATCCGCAGAAGGACTGGTGTTGTATTTCAGGCGGTAGGTTCGGGTCAGATCATCCACAGCCGTTCCTGTAGGATGAAACGGCCCCACAAAATACATGCCCTTCCCGCTGTCGCCGACGGCGTCGATAAAAGAGCTTTCGAGCAGCGATCCGTCGCTCATCAGGGTGATATGCTCAAAGCCTGTCATTTTTCTGGCCTGAAGCACCAGATTATTCCCTTCAGGCTGAAACAGCGGGAAAAACAGAAGCTGTGCGCCGGAGTTCAGCACTGCAGTCAGTACCGGCCTCATCTCTTTTTCCCCTTTGGTGACAGCGGTGGCCAGTACAATTTCGCCGCCCAGGCTCTGAAACTTCTGCTTGAACCCGTCTGTGAGACCTTTGGTGTAGATGTCGCCGTCGTTAATGGTGGCGGCCTTGCGAACGCCGAGTTTCTCGAATGCAAACATCGCAGCGGTTTTGCCGGAATTCTCTTCATTGGGTGCGGTGCGGAAATACCCGGCCTGCCAGTTGGGCGCCCGATGGCCGTCGATGGCGGTTAAAAACGGTGCGCTGTTATTGCCGGAAATCATTGTCAGCCCGGCGTCGGACATGGCCTGGGATGCGGTGGCCGCGGCGCCTGAGCAGGTGGTGCCCAGTATTGCCATAGTTTGCGGATCGGCGATGAGTTTCAGGGCGCTGTTAGCCCCGCCTTCTGCGGTGCAGCCTGTGTCTTCTATTTGCAGTGCAATGGGATGCCTCAGCAGCGTTCCCTGGCGTTTGTCAACGGCAAGCTCCGTTCCCCGGATCTGTTCTGTTCCCAGCGGCGCAACCTGGCCGGACAGCGCCTGTATGACGCCAATTTTGATGGCTTCATGAGGTTTCAGGTTGACACACCCCAAGGGGTCGGTGCATTTGAAATGCGGGGGTTCCCTGTCGCACGATACAACCGACAGAACCAGTCCTGCACACAGCGTCACAATCAAGCCGAAAGCCACTCCGAACTTCTGCATATAGTCTCCTGAACAGTTTGCTATCTGATCGTTGTATTCCTGCGGTAATCGGGATGAATTTATAACCGTTCACCTGGCTTGAAATGTCAGATCGGTCTGATCTTTCAGATTCAGTTTGATTCCTCTGCGACAGGTTCCCATAACAGGCATGTCAAACCCTTCTATAATACCCCGGACAATGACCGATGCGTTCGGATTCAGTGCTTTCTGCCGATAGATTTTTTGAAATATGTCGCGGCTGAAAGCGGAATCTACCCATACCTCCAGAGACTGGGTATGTGCGGCATTGGTGATCAGAAATTTCTGATAGGGCAGGCGGGGATAATGTTCTCTGTCAAAGACATTCCCATAGTCCACATAGCCTGCGACACGAACGGTTTCGCCTTCGCAGCGAAGTTTTTTGCCGCATCCGGCGGATATCCCGCAGTAATCGTGGAGCGCATCGAGGGTCAGATACGCATCTGGCGACTGCTGGACAGTGACAGGTTCCATAGAGTGTGACATACAGCCTCCTGACAGCATTGCAGCGACAGCGATAGCGAGCCACATCCCCCATGAGATATAACGCCATCCGTGCGTAGATGCAAAGGTGCGCCGAAAACATCTGCTGTTATTGCTGCGGCGCGATAAATGCGTTATTAAGACATATTTTCGGAGCAAGGCGTTTCCTCTCTCAATCTGTTAGGGGACAAACATACATGAATCTTGTTCATATATTATGATCAATAGCGTAAATATTATCACCTATCAACAGATTATTTCAGTGATTCAACTGTATTTCAGCATGTTGAATCACTTCTTGACAACGTTTCCATTCACAGGGTAACGTGAACAGGATAAATCTATGGGGTTTTTCATTCAAGTGCATCAGAGGTGAGAGGCGTATGAACACATACCGCATTCATCCCATCGTCATGGGGACCAAGGTGTTTGACAAGAGCATGATGACCTATCAGTACGGTCAGGGGCAGACATACACCATTCCGATTTATTGCTGGTACATCGAAGGCGACGGCCCTAAAATTCTGGTGGATACCGGAGAAATGCACCCCATCCAGTCCCCGGAACGTGAGGCTGCGATCGGCGGAAAAATCTGGCAATTCGAGGACGGGCTGGCGCGCTGGGGATTGACTCCGGATGATATCGACGTGGTCATTCATACCCATCTGCACAACGACCACTGCGAAAATGACTATAAATGCAGCCATGCCCGCTTTTATGTGCATCAGAAAGAGCTTGAAGTCATTCACCATCCCCATCCGCTCGATTACCGCTATCTGGAAGACTATATTCTGGATGTCGAAGAAAACGGCCAGATCCAGATCATTACGGAAGATATGGAAATTCTTCCTGGCATCTCTGTTATCAACACGCCGGCGCACACGCTGGGCGGTCTGTCTGTGGTGGTTCAGACTTCGGCAGGCAAGGCCATTATCACGGGCTTTTGTGTGATCATGGAGAATTTTGAGCCTCCTGCCGCCATCAGGGCGATGGAGATGGAGGTTATCCCGCCGGGAACGCATGTCAATGTTCAGCAGGCGTATGATCAGGTGCTTCGTATCCGTGAAATGGCTGATATTCTGCTGCCGCTTCACGAACCCCGGTTTGCAGGGTGTGATACCATCCCCTGATGCTTTTCCAGCCGGACCATGGCCGCGGATTATCTTGCTTGAGGCGCATCGGGAAGGCTTTTTCAACTTGACTAAATTCAAAATATAAAATAGAAATATCCAGATTAATAAATTTAATTCAGGATTGAATATGGGCATTCAGGAAAGAAAAGAAAGAGAAAAGGAACGCCGACGCCAACAGATCATTGTTGCCGCCAAACGGGTTTTTTCGGAAAAAGGCTTCAGCAAATCCACAATGGAAGATATCGCCACCGAGGCGGAGTTGAGTCCCGGAACCCTGTATCTGTATTTTAAAAATAAGGAAGAGCTCTACGCATCGCTTTCACTCAGAATCTTGCAGTATCTTCATATCCGTGTCGAGCATGTCAACAAGGAAGCGGATCTGACGCCTGTTCAGAAACTCGACAAGCTGATGGAGGCCATGTATGATGTGTATGATTTCGATCCGCTTATCATTATTACCATGTTTCACCTTCAGTCCAGTGAGACGCTCAAAAATCTTTCTCCGCGACTTATGACTCAAATCGAGGAGTTGTCCCGAAAATCTCTGGGTGACATTTCCAAAATTTTCAAAGAGGGCATTGAAAAAGGCGTATTTATCGAAAAACATCCAGTGGCGCTTTCAGATGTTTTCTGGTCGCTTTTTTCCGGTATTATTCTCTGGGAAGCCAGCAAGAAAATTGTGAATGAAGACAAGGATTATCTGAAGAAGACATTGGCCATTGCCTTTGAAATTTTTTCACGGGGCATCCGAAAAGACATTCCCTGACATCAGGGATGTATTACCATGTGTCTTGCACGCTTGTCGATACGGCGCCATTGGCTATCGTTCTGAACTTTGTTTCCCGTCTTATTTTCTACCGCAAGCCTTCACGATGTCCGAAGATCGGAGATCCTTGAGGTTGATCGTCAGCTCATATTCACTGGAGCCTGGCATGGTCGCGATCTTAAATCCCAGCTTTTTACCCAAAGCCAGCATCTGTGTATTTTCGCTCAGCACAATTCCCATCACGGTTTGAATTCCCCGCTCTTTGGCGATCATCAGGCATTGCCCTAAAAGCTCCGCGCCAATGCCTTTCCCCTGACAGGCGTCGCTGACCAGAACTGCAAATTCACCCTGGTCCGGCGTGACATCCATGATAATTCTGGAGACGCCCAGCATGGTTTCATGACCTTCGCTTTCCTGAATTGCCACCAGGGCGATTTCCCTATCGTAATCGATCTGCGTGAACCGCACCAGCATGTTATGCTGAAAACTTCTCATGGGGGTGAAAAAGCGCATGTAGACGCTTCGAGGAGACAGCGCTTCATACAACGCCTGCAACAACGGTGCATCCTCTGGCCGGATGGGACGGATCAGCAGTTCGCCGCAACCTTCCCGCTGCACCATGTTTTCGAGCTGGTTGGGGTAGGGGCTGATAACAAGATGCAGCGGCGATGGCGCCGGGGATATTTTCAGCAGAATTCTGGCATCCACGGCGCTGGCCCATGTGTCTCCCATCAGCAGGGGGTTGATATCCAGCGATTCGATATGTTCGATGTCCACTACCAATTGGGATACGCGCATGAGAATTTCTTCCAGCAGTTCCAGAGAAACGGCGGGAAGATTCCTGAAACCCTGAAGCACTTTGCTGATACGTGTTTCGTAGATACATATCCTTGCCAGATGGCGGTTGATCGGCGGCAGTGCAAAGGCATGGTCCTGAAGCGCTTCGGTGAGAACACCACCGGCCCCAAAGACCAGAACAGGGCCAAAATCCGGATCCGTGTGCGCCCCGATCAGCAGTTCGTGGTGGGGTTGCGTCAACATCGGCTGTAAGGTGACGCCGGAAATGCGGGCGTTGGGGCGCAGGGAAGCGATATTTGTAATCATGTCCTGAAAATGTTGACGGATTTCCGATGCATTCCGGATGTTGAGATGGACACCGCTGATATCGGATTTATGGGAAATATCATTGGAGGCAATTTTCATGACAAGCGGATAGCCGATTTCTTCGGCTTTGATGACGGCGTCATCCGCGGATATCGCCAGCACTGTGGGATTGACAGGGATGCCATAGTCCGCAAGCAGTGCTTTGGATGTAATTTCGGATAATGTGTATTGCTGCGCCTGAATCTGTGACTGCACCTGTTTTCGCGCATTTTCCCGGTTGAAATCGAGTCTGCGGTGAAATTTGGGAGGAATTTCCTGAAGCAGCTCAATGTTTCTGGCATAACGGTATAAATTCATAAATGCCCGCACGGCGCGTTCCGGTGTGTCGAATGTCGGAATACCGGCGTGATTAAAAATGCGCCGCGCCGCATCGACGCTATCGCCGCCCGCCCAGGACGTTACCACCGATTTTTGTTTCTCTCTAAGACGGGAGCAAAGCGCTTCCGCAATCGAAGTGGCGGCATCGATGTTGAGTGGTGAAAACAGAATCAAAACGCCGCTGACTTCCGCCGCGTTCATACAGATATCGACTGCTTTCACATACCGTTCCGGTGTGGCGTCACCCAGAATATCCACCGGATTGGAACGACTCCAGAAAGGCGGCAGAATTTCATCCAGTTGCTGAAGTGTTTCCTGGCTGAGTACGGCAGGCTGCTGACCGTAGTCCTGAAGCATATCCACCGCCATAACGCCGGGGCCGCCGGCGTTGGTGATGATGGCCAGTCCGCTTCCGGCCGGTTGCGGCTGTTTGGCCAGGAGTCCGGAACAGTCGAAAAGTTCTTCGAAGGTTCGAACACGGACAATACCGGCTCTTTTAAAGGCCGCGTCGTAAATGACGTCAACACCGGTGACTGCTCCGGTGTGAGATGCTGCTGCAACAGCGCCCGCCTGGGTACGGCCCGCCTTCAACGCTACAATGGGTTTTACGCGCGACACCGCCCGCGCAGCGCTCATAAAGCTTCTGAAATGCGTCAAGCATTCGATATACATGACGATGCTGCTCACATACGGATCGCTGCCCAGGTAATCGATGATGTCTCCAAAATTTACATCCAGCATGGAGCCGAGGCTGACCACATGACTGAAACCGATACGACCGGCGATTGACAGATCCAGAATCGATGCACAGATGGCGCCGCTTTGGGAAATGAATGCGGTTTTACCGGCGATGGGCATTTGCTGTGATACACTGGCATTCAGCAAACTGCGGGTATTAATCAGTCCCATGCAGTTCGGCCCTATGATTCGAAGTTCTGAACCCGCCGCGGCTTTTTGAATGGCGGCTTCGATGTCTCTGCCTTTGACCCCAGTTTCTTTCCCGCCTGCTGATATGATGATTAAACCGGCCATTCCGGATGCAGCACATTCCTCCACAATTCTGGGCAGCTTAGCGATCTGAGTGACGGCAATCCCTAAATCGACGCCCGGCGGAATTTTATCGACGCCCGAAAAGGACTTATATCCCATGATATCGCTGTGACGGGGATTGATCGGATAAATGTCGCCGTTAAATCCGCCGTCAATCAGATTTCGCATGACAACAGCGCCAAAGCTGCCTGGTTTCTGACTGCCGCCGATGACAGCCACGGATTTGGGCCGAAACAATCTGTGCAGGTTTTTGATGCCCATCAAATGTCATCCTTCACCAAAAGGTTGATAACGTCGCAATGGGTAAATGCCGGGTCATGAACGCTCGGTGTATATTTCCCGTGTGTTGTTGCGGTGATCCACCATGTACATCAATGTCGCTTTTTCCTTTAAAGCGGCTTTCAACGGCTCCAGTTGATGGCGATCGATGTTATATATCCGGATATAGACGTGCCGGAAGCCCTGGGGCGCTTTCTCATAGGACGTTAAAATGCTGACCATTCGGCCTCCGAACCGGCGGATTACCTGGGATATCTCCAGAATGGATCCCGGGCGATCTTCCAGACAAAACGCAAACTGGATGCCTCGTTTCCCGACGCCGGTAAGAGAAATGATGACTTTGAACAGATCGGTATGGGTGATAACCCCTACAACGCCCTTGTCCCAATCCACCACAGGCACCCCTGAAATATGATGCTGCAGCAGCAGTTCGGCCGTTTCTTCAATCGTAAAATCCGGTGGTACGCAAATCGGATCAGACGTCATAATGTCTTTGATTTTGATGGTGGACAGCAAGTAAAGTAACTCGTGAATTTCAAGGGATGTGGCGTCGGACGCCGAGGCTCTTTTTAAATCCCGATCTGTTACGACACCGACCAGACTTCCTTTCTCCATGACCGGAAGCATGGAAATACGATGCGTTTTCATCAGATTGATGGCTTCCTGCATGGAACCCGCGCTGTCTATTGTAATGGCGGGTTTGCTCATCCAGTTTTGTACCAGCATAGAGGTCTCCTTTGGTTACCGTGGAATATAAACCATCACTGGCAGAACCTGGGGGATGTGATGGATTGAAATACGGATGAATTATCGCCGATAAATGTCATTTGTGTTTTTGATGTTACCACTGTTCCGATACGGTAGCGGAGAAGGTTCAATCCCAGTGCATCGAAGTAGGAGATACTGTCGGTATTAATGATAATCCTGGACGTTTGTTCCATGTACTGTTTCAGCGTATATATCAACTGCTGAGCGGAAGATCCGTCGAACCCACCCTGTATCTGGATGTACAGCGTGTTTTTATTGGGTGTTACCGTCATATGAAAACTGGATGCCATATCGTCACCTCCGGGTATCGGTTGTCGAAGGAATCTTTTTGGATATCTTCAAAGCAATGTCCATGCCGATGGAGCGATGTGACTTTATTTTAAATTAACTATTTGACATGTTAATATATTTAATTTTAGATACTGGCCGGAAACAGTAATATTTTATTTAAAAATTGTCAGTTTTTTTTCCAGACTGTAAATGCTCATAAAGAAAAGTCACGAATGACGACTTCGTAAAAAGTCCGCATGCTGCGTTGTGCCGCATCCTTCGTCATTGCAGCGTACGACAAGTACGCTTCATTCCTCAGGATTTGCACGCCTTGCCTGCG
>LKPX01000076.1 GCA_001443525.1 Desulfobacteraceae bacterium RAAP-1
AAGGTTGTCATGATTTCCTGATAGTTGATTGTCATGGACACGGGAAACCATCATTTTACGCATTTAAAGGATTTAACTGGCTTTATGGAACAACGCAGCTGTCCGTTTCAGGTACAGATCACATGAATTTTGCAGCTATTGCGGGTAAAAGTTCAAACGGGGTAATGATCGTTTTTTCAAATTATGATGTTGTTAGCTATTTAGCTAAATATGAATCAACCAGTGGACCTTCTGCCTGGGACGAGTATTATAGCACACCATTAAAAAGTACTCCAAATATCTACAACAAATTTCAGATTGCAATAAACAACCTTCCGTGGCATTCATCACAGCAGGTTGTTTATGAACATTACCTGGTGGATGACACACATAATCTCGCACAGGTGGAATCAAAGTCTGTGCCGGGAAATGCAAACCTTTCTTTTACTGGAGACATGGCAGCTCCCAGCGTACATGTTATCAAGGTCTATTTGAAATAAACTGTTCGAATATGAAACCACTATCAGTTATCATAAATGATCAATTTTAAGCTTTCATTCATAAAAAACTTTTTTCTGTGGCTGTACTGGTATCCTTTCAGAATATTTGTACAGCGAGCTTCTGTTGCGCTTGCCTATAAATTGGCGCGGCTTGGAGGAATACTCCTGTTTCATATATCTGTCAGGAAAAGACGAACTTTTGAGACTGAATACAGGTATATCTTTGCTAATTCCACTGGACGTACACCGATGGATATGGCTGTGAAAAAGGCGTTTATAAACTTGTGTCAAACAGAAATCGAGATGATGCGCTACACAAAAATGAATTCCCGCAATATCTGCCAGTATGTAACCTCTCCATCCTTCAAGAACCTGGATACTGCACTGAAAGCAGGAAAAGGTGTGATACTTCTTTTTGCTCATTTTGGCGCAAACCAGATGGTGATGCCTGCCATTGGATACAATGGCTACAAAATGAGCCAGATGAGCGCTCCGGCCACCGTATGGGTTGAAAAGCTGCCAGATCGGCGGTTCAGCGCCATGGAAAAGCGAGCGCTCGAATTGAGATGGAAGCAGGAATTATCTCTTCCCGTAACGCATATCAATATCTTCGGCTCACTCAAGCGGGCAGTTACCTGTCTGAAGAATAATGGAATACTGGGAGTGGCCATCGATGGAGGCGGAGGAAAGGAACGAATTCAGACCACAATCATGGACAAACCAGCACTGCTTTCGACAGGGATTGTCGCTCTGGCGGCGCGAATGGGGTGCGCCGTACTTCCGACATTCATGATACGAACCGAAAACGGCCCCAGTCGCTTGATTGTCTTGCCATCCATCACTGCCGCCAGGGATACTTCACAGGAAAACTCTGTTCAAAGAATCATTCAGAAATTCTCCGATCAGATGACATGCGTTATCCGTGAGTATCCAGACCATTACTTGAATTTCATGGCGCTGCGCAGTTTTATGGCCCAATTTGGGGATATTCCATTATTTTTGAAAGAGGAACCAACCCATGAGTTCGATCATTCTGATTACTCCCACACCGCCTGATATCAGCGCATTCGGTGTTAGAAGCCTTTCCGCCGTTCTCAGAAAGGCGGGGCACCGCACGCGCATCGTATTTTTGCCGGGAAGCGCGGGCATGTTGCAAGAAAATGGCGATTTTGTTTATCACTATGATGCCAGAGTGATGGATGCGTTGATCGAGCTTTGTTGTGGATTTGATTATATTGGAATCTCTTTCATGACATATTATCTTGACCGGGCAATTCAGATAACCCAGTCTATCAAAAAGAAATATGATATACCAGTAGTCTGGGGAGGCATCCATACCACCTGCAAACCTGAAGATGCATTAATGTATGCGGATATGGTCTGTGTCGGTGAGGGAGAAACGGCGTTAACAGCTCTTTTGGATGGTGAAACAGATGTTGCCGGGATTTGGAGAAAAGAAGGGAGCAATATCGTTCAAACAGGAACAGCACCTCTCATCAAAGAGCTGGACAGTCTTCCGTTTTTTGATTTTTCAAATGAAAATCACTTTATTTACACTCCCGAAAATAAGCATATCGAACTGTTGACGGATGATCGTTTTGAACGCGTACTTCCGCGATTACCTTATTTCCATGGCAAGCTGATCAAGAGCTTCAGGATCATGACGGATCGCGGCTGTCCGCATCGATGCAATTATTGCAATGTTCCGGCCATCAAGCGAATGTATGAAAACAGTGGAACGCCCTATTTCAGAAATCGAAGCGTACCCCATGTCATCGATGAACTGGAATTGATTTGCACCCGCTTTCCTTTCATTGAAGCTATCCAGTTTTTTGATGATACGTTTTTTGCAAGAAAAGTCCGATGGCTTGAAGAATTTTCAGATTCCTACCGCCGTCGCATCCAATTGCCATTTTATTGCCAGACCAGCCCGACAACGCTGACACAGACCAAACTCGATATTCTTATGGATGCAGGCATGGTTTATGTGGAAATGGGAATTCAAACCGGAAGTCAGAAGGTTCGACATATTTACAACCGTGAAGAGACATCCTGCCAAATCGTGAATAGCGCTGAGATGATTCACCGGAAAATCCCCCGATTACTGCCGCCCGATTATCATGTGATTATTGACAGCCCCTGGGAAGACAGTTCGGATTTATTGGATACGGTCAAACTCCTTCAGCAAATTCCCAAACCTTTCGGACTGGCTATTTCGAGTTTGATATTTTTCCCTGAGACAGAATTGTATCACCGCGCCGTGGCTGATGGTTTTATCTGCGATGAATTCAAAGAGATTGCCAGAAAGCCCTTTTACGTGGCGCCGCAAAAAAGTTATCCGCATTTTCTGTTATATCTTATGACATTTCAACACATCCCCAAAAGTATATTCAGAATTCTTCTGAATGATCGTGTTATACGATTTTTCGAAAAGAATGATTTTATGATTTTTTATAAGATTGCCTATCTCGTTGGCGAAAGCAACAGGTTAATTTATAAGGGAATGATATCTTTGGCTCACGGTGATTTTAAACGGATTTTTGACTATTTCAAAAAACTAAAAATCAAGGATGTTGTTGTTGCAGGGAGAAAGGCATAAATGAAAGTTACGTTGATATCACCCTATCCGGATATTACAGCGTTTGGTCTCCGCAATATCTCGTCTTTTTTAAGACATCACCATGTCCAGACCCGGATGGTGTTTCTTCCCGATCCGTTGGGTGATGATCTGATCGCTGATTCTCAGCGTTATTCCGATAATGTCCTCAATGATCTTGTACGCCTTTCATGCGATTCGGATTTAATTGGGATAGGACTTATGACCAATTATTTCGATAACGCCAGGCAAATCACCTCTTATTTGAAAAAAAACGGAGATGCGCCGATTTTATGGGGAGGCGTTCATGCAACCATACGTCCCGATGAGTGCATCCGCCTGGCGGATATGGTGTGTGTCGGAGATGGCGAAGAAGCTGTACTGGAGCTGGTTCAGCGGATCAAACACAACCAATCTATAGATAATATTCCCAACATCTGGATTCGAACGAACGGAAATATCGTTCAGAACGCGCCGCGTCCATTAACCCAGGATATCAATGCCTTTCCCGCACCAGATTATTCCTGCCAGGATCATCACGTTCTTCACAATGGACAAATTCGTCCTTTGGACATCGAGTTGCTGAAGACGATTCTCTCACAAGGAACTGTTTCACAACATCTCGGACGGATTGGATATCAAACCATGACCGGCAGAGGTTGCCCCCACAAATGCAGTTACTGCATCAACGATGCCGTGAAAAATCTGTACGGTCCCAAAGGATATTTGCGCTGGCGTTCTGTCGAACACGTCATTTCTGAACTCCGGTGGGTCAAACAACATCTTCCTTTCGTCAATTTTATCTGGATTTCGGACGATGCTTTTTTCAGCCGCCCGCTAAAGGACATTCAATCGTTTTGCAATGCCTATAAAAAAGAGATCGGATTTCCATTTTCCTGTTTGGCCAGTCCCCTCACCATGACTGAAGAAAAAATGGAATGTCTGGTAAATGCCGGTCTTATCTATCTTCAGATGGGCGTTCAGAGCGGAAGCGCAAGAATACAGGAGCTGTTTAACCGAAAGGCGATGAATAATGCTGTCATGCTGTCGGCTATGAAAATAATTCATCAATACAGGGATCGGGTTTATCCGCCAAGCTATGATTTTATTTTGGATGTTCCTTATGAAACGATCATGGACAAAATCGAAAGTCTCCGATTGATTGCCCGGATTCCGAAACCATTTCGATTACAGCCATTCTCACTGGTGCTTTATCCAGGCACCCATTTATACAAGATGGCAAAAGCAGACGGATTGATTCAGAACGAAAATACGGATATTTATACCAAAAGTTATACCAGACGGGCGCCGACCTATACCAATTTATTAATACTGTTGTCTAAAAATGGGAAGTTTCCTTCCCGTCTTCTGCATTTTCTTTCAGCATATCCCATCGTCGCACTTATGGAACGACAATGTCTCCAACCTATCTTCAAAGCTATTTTTGCCGGTATTAAACAATTCAAAATGATGTTGAAACCTTCGGTGACAAACGGATGAACGTCCTGCTGATACAGTCATATCTTGGAGGCAGTGAGACGCCGGTGTATCCATTGGGCCTGGCCTGCCTAAAATCAGAACTCGACGGGATGAATGTTCGTGTCTTCGATCCCAATCTGTCTGGAGAAAAAAAAGAGCAGGTTTATATGAAGCTTGCTGAAATCCTGTCGGATTTTTGTCCGGATGTTATCGGAATATCACTGCGCAATATTGATTCCACCAATAAAAGGAATGTGGTGTTTTATTATGATGAATTTATTCAACTTGTTGTATTTTTAAAACATCGGATAAAAACTGTGATCGTTGTCGGTGGTTCGGGGTTTTCAATGTTTGCGGAAAAGATCATGAACAGTCGCCCGGAAATTGACTTTGGCATCTATCTGGAAGGCGAAAGAACGTTTTCTGCGCTGCTTCAAAGTCTGAATGCTCCTGAAAACGTATCTTCTGTCTATTATCGGAAAAATGGACAGGTCAAATTTTCCGGGGCTGGTGAAAAATATTCACTCGATCAACTTCGGGATCCTGATATGACGGCTGTTCCGTTGGCTGAATTTACGCGATTTCCGGAGTCTGTAGGTATTGAAACCAAAAGAGGGTGCCCTTTCACCTGCATATATTGTCCATATGGATTTTTGAATGGGCGGTCGTATCGTCTGAAGAATCCCGTCCGAATCGTTGATTTGCTGGAAGCGCTGGCCTCCCGAAATGGTATCACAAGTTTTACCTTTACAGACTCCATTTTCAATGTTCCGGTATCTCATGCAGAAGCTATTCTGACCGAAATGATCCGGCGAAATCTGCACCTGTCCTGGTCTGCCTGGTTCAGCGAGCGGGAACTGGATGAAAACTTCATTCGGTTAGCGATTCAGGCTGGCTGCAGAAATTTTATTTTTTCTCCAGATGGTTTTTCAAACAATATTTTAAATAAGCTCGGCAAGTCCTTATCTCGAAAAGATATTGTGAAAAGCCTCACAATGATGTCAAGAACCAAAACATGTGACGTGAGTTACAATTTTTTCAAGAATCCTCCCGGACAGAGCATTTACGGATTTATCTCATTGATATTATTTTGTATCATCGCTAAATGGCGATTGGGAAAACGCGTCCATTTCGAATTCAATGCCCTGCGTGTTGAGCCTCATACGGCTCTCTACGATATCGCTATTTCAGAAGGGATTCTTCAGCCTGAAGATGATGTGCTGCATCCGGTATATTACACACAGAAAAAGACGGCATATATCGAAACATTTTTCAATCTTGCCTTGAAACTGGCGGGGAAATAACAAAAGATAGTATATGATTGTATCTGAAAGCATTTCAAGAGACTTTTTAAGACTCGTTATATGGTACCCCCTGCGCTGGATCATCCTGTTGCTTCCTGTCACGTGGGGTATCGCAATACTTCGATTTTTAGGCGATATCCATTATGCAGTATCCCGCAGAAAACGCTTTCAACTGATTCAAAATTACAAACGAATCCTTCCAAATCGGCATTTATCCGAATCTCCATCCCGTGTCATCCGGGAGTATTTTCGCAATCATTATGTCGATCATCTGATGATTTTCATATTTCCTAAAATCGGCAGACAGACGATTAAAAGATATATTGAATTCGAGGGGCTGAATCACCTGGACACTGCACTTGCCGCACAACGCGGTGTGATACTGGTTCACGGACACTTTGGCCCTGTTCATCTTCCGCTTGTCTGTCTGAGCCGTATCGGATATCCCATGATGCAGATCGGTATGCCTTCCGACAAGGGATTAAGCCGTATCGGAAAAACTGTCGCGTTTCGCCTTCGAATGAAATATGAAGCCAGACTTTCTGCAAAAATTGTCCATGCGCAATCGTTTATGCGTCCCGTATTCCAGTGGCTTCAGCAGAACGGCATCCTCATGGTTACGGGAGACGGCAGCGGAACAGAAGAGAAAGTCGGCAGATACGATATTTTTTCATTTCTCGGTCATTCCGTGGCTTTTCCACTGGGACCTGCGCTCCTGTCCTGGAAAACAGGCAGCGTTCTGTTGCCCCTGTTTATTGTTCCAGGGAGCAGAAAACCGTTTCGAATTGTCATTGAACAACCTATTTATCAAGGTTCGAGTGAATATGCCGATATCCATATGACCATGCAGAAATTTGTTCAGCGTCTGGAAGCCTATGTACGGCAATGGCCTGGTTATATGCATTTTCTTGACCGGTTTGAAGCCGGACAACTGATTGAAAACGAAGGTCCGCATTCCTGTAACCCTCACTGGAATCGAAACTGAATGTATCGCATCATAAACCGGAAGAAACGGCTGTTGACGCATATCGCCGATGCCATCGGCAACCAGGTATTCGGGATGTTCAGGCACTCGGATATGGTAACGGAAATTATGCCGGAATTTGTGAAACACATCCTGATTATTCGAACAGCATATATCGGTGATGTGATGATGACAATGCCGATGATCAAACCCCTCAAACGCCGTTTTCCGGAAGCCAGGATTTCATTTTTAACATCACGTGCAGCAGCTCCTCTGCTGAATCACCATCCAGATATCGATTCGATTCTTGAATTCGATCCCTTCTGGTTTTACTCCGTAAATCCAACCGGCTATCTGAAATTTATCAGAAAATTGATGCATTGTCGATTCGATCTGATCATCGAGGCTCGTGGAGATATCCGGGATCTGCTTTTTCTGGTTTTCCCGATGAAAGCCCGTTATAAGCTGAGCTATGCCGTCGGTGGCGGCGCTTTTGTGCTGACTCATGTTGTTCCTCATCCGCACATCAACCACAGGGTGGATTATCATCTGGATATTGTGAAATTTCTGGGAGGAGATACAGATCGGTGTCATCTGGACTGGGGAATTTATGAAACTCCGGAAGAAGCACATCACGTCCGGAAAGTTTTTGAAGAAAACAGCATCTCAATGCCTTTCTGGTGCGCCCATCCCGGATCCAGGTTGCCGCTGAAGCGCTGGAGCGATGATGGCTATGCTGCGGCATTCGATCGCATCATAACCGAAATTCAGCAGCCGCTGGTACTGTTGGGTTCCGCCCATGAGACTGCTGAAATTCAACGTATCGCCGACCGGATGAAACATCGTCCCCATATCATTGCAGGGAAAATCGATTTGAGAGCCATGAGCGGTATTATTCGAAAGGCATCTCTTTTTGTATGCAACGACAGCGCGCCAATGCACATCGCTTCAGCATTGAAAACACCGACGGTAGCCATTTTCGGACCATCGAAATCAGATCAGACAGGTCCGTGGAATACGGCATCCGTTGTGGTTGAAAAACCATGTGCATGCCGGAACCAATGTGATGAACATACCTGTACGAATACCACTTACCAGTATTGCATGAAGACGATAACCGTCACAGATGTCGTTGATGCTGCAAGTGCTTTGTGGAAACGGACAGGCATACAGAAATCCAATGAATGGGTATAACAATCATGTGCGTTGAAATCAGAAAAGCGGTTTCCGTTCAGGAAATTAATAACGCCGTCCTGAATATTTTCGGAAAATTTGTACACGTGCTGCCGACATCCAAAGATGCACGGATTTTGCTGAAACCCAATCTGAACGCCAATATGAACGCACTGACCGGCAATACCACGGATTTGCGATTGATTGCCGCCGTCCTTCGTTTCCTCAAAGATACCGGATATCGGAACATTACCATTGGAGAAGGAACCAACAGCGGATATTATCGAAATGATATCAACGTGATATCCCGCCTGAAAGTGGATCGGCTGGCTCATTACTTTGGTGTGAGCATTTTCGACCTGAACCAGGATCACTCACGATTTATCACCTTTGAAAACGGTATCCGAGCCGGAGTTGCCGAAAGCTGTTTTGAGACCGACTGTTTTATTAATTTGCCGAAGATAAAAACCCATTTTGAAATTGGAATGAGCGTCTGCCTGAAAAATCTGATGGGATGTCTGGTAGGTCAGGAAAACAAGAAAAAAACACATCAGGACCTGGCTAAAAACATCATCAATCTCAATCAGCAGATTCAGCCCCATCTGCATATCATCGACGGTCTGATCGCCATGGAAGGTCTGGGGCCAACAAGAGGCGTTCCATTAAACCTGGGGCTGGTTCTCGGGGGAACCGATCCTTACCTGCTGGACATGGTTTGCGCCAGGCTTGCAGGATTCGATTACCGCGATGTTCGGACGTTGTCTGTTGCCGAATCCCGTGGTCTGATTGGTCCAGCCCATATCCATTTTCTGAAAAATCTGGATATGGATGGACTGGTCAGACATTTTAAAAAACCCAAAGCGCATTTTCCGGCTTCTTTCATTCACAGCCCCAAACGACAAAAATATTTTCTTGCAATTCGCAATACGGCGCTGTTTTCGTGGCTGGCGTCCACACAATTCTTTGGGCATTTGCTGTTTTTATCCGGACTTCGTCAGGACAATTTCATTCAGAAGGAAATGATGGTGAACCGTCTGACTTTCCATGCGGATCGTTGTGTTCCAGGATGCTGCAAATGTTCAGATTATTGTCCACTAGGCTTGAAAGTTCCCAGCGCGCTTGTCGGGAAAAATCCAGATTGTATCGAATGTCTGTATTGTTTTCTGGTGTGCCCTGAAAGAGCCATCGGTTTTGATGGAGACTTGGGATTCATGTCAGAGCAGTTACGACAGTACGATAACATCACGCGAAAAATTACCGAATGAGCTTTTAAGAGCATCTGAAATCACTCAAGGATTTTCTATGAATATTCTCTGTCTCAATCCCCCATTTTTACCTAAATTTTCAAGGCCCCAGCGAAGTCCTGCTGTTACAAAAAGCGGCACGCTGTATTTTCCGATCTGGCTTTCTTACTGTACCGGCGTGCTGGAAAACGGGGGCTTTGACGTCTCGCTCGTAGATGCGCCGGCGCGGGGGTTGCAACTGTCCGATGTTTTACAGTTGACTGCCGGTATGCAGCCACACATGGTCGTCATGGATACCAGCACGCCGAGTATTCAAAACGATCTTCATGTGGCCGAAGCAATCCGGCGAATTCTTCCGGATTGCTTCATTGTCCTAGTAGGAACGCATGTATCGGCGCTTCCAGAGGAAACCCTGTTGAAAACCGCGGCTGTGGATGCGATTGCCAGACGCGAATACGAATATACAATTCTCGATCTGGCCAGATTGCTGAAGGATATGTCAACTGATGCCGTAAAAAACCGCCTTGAGACCATTCCGGGACTTTCCTTCAGACGAAACGATGTCATCATCCACAATCCGGATCGTCCTTTCATCTCGGACCTCGACAAGCTTCCAAGAGTCAGTGATGTCTATCAAAAACATTTGAATATTCATGACTATTTTAATCCCAATGCCCTGTATCCCATGGTAACCCTGATTACCAGCCGGGGCTGCCCGTTCCGATGCAGTTTCTGTTTATATCCTCAGACATTGACCGGAAGAAAATATCGCTTTCGGTCCATTGACGACGTGCTGGATGAAATGGAGAACGTGATTCGAAAATTTCCCGATGCACAATCCATTTTCTTTGAAGATGACACCCTGACCGCCAACAAAAACCGATGTACCCGCTTTGCAGATGCCATTGTGGAGCGACGGATACAGATACCCTGGACAGCCAATTCCCGCATTGACCTGGATATGGAAACCATGATGAAAATCAAAGCCGCTGGATGCCGGCAACTGTGTGTCGGCTTTGAAAGTGGGGAGCAGCGTACGCTGAACTCCATGAAAAAAGGCATTCAACTGGACAGAATGCATCAGTTCATGCGCAATGCTCAAAAGGTTGGGATCCTGATTCATGGCTGTTTTATGATCGGATTTCCCGGGGAGACGGAGGAGAGTGTACAAAAAACCGTTGATCTTGCCATTCAACTGAAACCGGATACGGTGCAGTTTTATCCCGTGATGGTTTATCCAGGTACCGAGGCGTATGATGAATATGCACAGAAGGGCTGGATCACCGCCAGTGATTACCGTAACTGGATCACGCAGGAGGGACTTCATAACTGCGTGATCCGGAATGAAACACTGACATCCGAAGCTTTGGTAAGGCTCTGTGATCAAGCCCGTCGGAGATTTTATCTCAGACCGGAATATATGGCATACAAGCTGGTTCAGGTGGTGAAACAGCCAACCGAATTTGTCCGAACAGCCAAAGCAGCCAGAACATTTTTCAGGCATCTGCTTGCAGGGTCAAAGGTATAGCCAATGTCATTTACCGATACTGAAAAAACAGCCAGATTTTCGATCATTGTTCCCGCCTATAATTCTGAACACACGCTGGCTTTTTGTTTGCAAGCACTCACAGGCCAAACACTGCCGAAAGAACTGTATGAAATCATCGTTGTGGATGACGGTTCGGCAGACAGCACACCGGAAATCGCCTGTCGTTTCAATGTTCGCTACATTTCTCAGAAAAACAGCGGACCAGCTTCAGCCCGCAATGCAGGGGTCAGTGTTGCTGTCGGTGACATCATTCTTTTCACCGATTCAGACTGCGTCCCAAACCAAAACTGGCTTGAAAAGATGGTGAAGCCTTTTTCCGATCCGAATGTCGCTGGCGTCAAAGGCTGTTATCGAACGCGCCAAACTGAGCTGATCGCCAGATTCGCTCAGATGGAATTTGAGGATCGCTATGATCTTCTCAGCAAAAGCCGCTACATTGACATGGTGGACACTTACTCCGCCGCATTTAGAAAAGAGGTATTCTTGGAGATGAGGGGCTTCGACACGGGCTTTCCGAAAGCCAACAATGAAGATACGGAGCTTTCGTACAGACTGGCGGCCCATGGATATCGGATGGTATTCAGTCCTGACGCCGTGGTGTTTCACACCCATCCAGCCACACTTTCTCGATACCTGAAAATCAAATTCTGGCGAGGATACTGGCGGATAATCGTTTATCACCGCTATCCCTTCAAAGCCGTTAAGGATAGCTATACCCCTCATGTACTTAAAATCGAAACAGCACTTACGGCGCTGTCATTTCCAATTTGTCTGATATCGCTATGTTGTCCCGGTTTGTTCTTACTGGTTTTGGGAATATGGACATTGGTGTTGGCGCTGTCATTTCCGTTCGCGTTAAAAACATACACTAAAGACAGGATTGTGGGATTGATATCTCCTGGAATCATTTTGCTGCGCTCCGGAGTATTCGCTGCGGGAAGCCTTATGGGTATAGCCCAATGCCTTATTAACAGAGGAATTCCATCCAAAAATTCTCGTGAATAAAACAGGTTTGACGACTTTCACCACTTCCAACCATCTAAAACCTACCGCAGACTCCCCCTGTTTTCATAAAAAAACGCCTTGATTCCCGAAGGAAGCAAGGCGTTTTTGCACTGACGATTCTATCAAAAGGGCATTACTTACGGTTGCCATATTCCGCATAAGTCATGGCAACGGTGCGATACACCAGATGCGCCAGTTTGGAAAATGGCAGATAGGCGAACAGACAGAAAATAAAAATCAAATGAATGTAATACAGCAGATAGGTCAACCAGGCCATACCACCTAACCGCGTCATTTCCGTCAAAAGACCGGTGACACCTAACCCAAGTGCAAGTCCCAGTAACGCCCAATCCTTGTAAACGGAAACGGAATCTTTCTTGGCAAGCCGATTCTTGATCATCAGTGCACTGCCGATAATCAGCGCTACGCCGCTGATATTGGCCAGCCACTTAACTGGATTCAATTGGGAATAAGGACCCGTAATTCCAAATACATACATTACTACAAAGAAAATACTGGTAACGATAAACAACCCGATAAAACCAAACAGCACCATCATGTGAGCGGTGGAGCGTTCACGATTATCCGTACACTGATTAAACTTGTCATGTTTCAGAATAGTAGGGAGTACCCGAAGCAGCGCTTTTCCAAATTCAACCGGGTCAATAGTTTTCTTGTCGGTTTTACCTTCCAGAAGCGCGTTGGCGTGAATATCGGCGATAAAACGCTTCAGCCCCAGCGCAAAAATGGCGACAGCCCAAAGGAATGTCGGCACCATTACCATATCCACAAATCCTGACGGAATAAAATTTGAGTGGGCGATAACACCGGCTGCTTCATGTCCTTCATGAAACATGATAGGAATTATATGGGCGAATACAGGGGTCAGAAAGGGCGCCAGCAAAATGATCACCAGGAAAATTGTCGCCGGAATCGCCATCAGAAATGGAAGTTTTTTGGGATCGTTCACTGCCTTTCCCAACGCTTTCGGAACTGCATATTCAGCTACTGTGTAGGCGCGCAGAGCAGACAGTACATCTCCCGGTTTTGCGCCCCTCGGGCATTTGGTCGAACAGTCTCCACAATTATGACACAGCCATATATCGGCATTTCCAACCAGCTTGTCCTTCAATCCCCAGGATGTAGCAATCATTTCTTTCCGGGGAAAAGGCCGGGTATCCGGTGAAATCGGACAGACCACAGAGCATGTGGCGCACTGAAAACATTTTTTGAGATCTCCCCCGCCAAGCGCAGCCACATCTTTGATAAACTCCATATCTGGCTGAACAAGATATGCATCAGACATGATAAATCCTCCTTAAAAAAGGAAAGAGGTCGCAGGATGAGGGAAAAAGAATCGCTCTGGCAATCCGCCAGTCTCACCCATTTTCCCTCGTCCATTACCCCGGTCTATATTGTTTAAAAACCCTTCAGGGGGTTCGGTCCGATATCTTCAATAAGCTTGACAAAGTCATTGATGATCAGAGGCACCTTGTCATATTCATCAATAGCGATTTCAAACTGAGCGACACGTTCTACTTCCAGAGCCAGACTTGCCAGCGCCTCTCCGATTTTTCTCATGCGGATACTTGCCAGTTCACTGCCTTTGACAAAGTGGCACTGATAGTCGTCGCCATGTTTACAGCCCAGGCAGAATACCCCGTCCATACCTTTGGAAAGGGCTTCTTTAATCCAGATGACATTGACGGAGCCCAGACAGCGTACAGGAATGAACCGCACATCCGCTGAAAACTGTAACCGATTCAGGCCTGCTACGTCGATAGCCGGATACGCATCATTTTCGCATACCAGCCCCAGAATCCTGAGCGGCGGTTCGTCATAATCATCCGTAGAAGGCACCTCGATGGCTTTGACCATGGAACCGATACTGTCAATGTTGTAATCTGCAAATCCGATGATACGCTCCGGACAAGCCCCCATACAGGTACCGCAGCGTCTGCAGCGGGTGGGGTTGGGTTTTGGCGTACCCTTTTCATCGTCATCCAAAGCGCCGAACGGACATTCTTCGGTGCATCGTTTGCACTGGGTGCATCTCTGAAAGAAGAAATCCGGAAATGTCATATCGCCGGAACGCGGATGAACCGCAACGCCACGATTGGCGGATTCCAGGCACTGAATGGCTTTCAGCGCCGCACCGGAAGCATCTTCCATAGATTCTTCGATCGTCAGCCCGCGACGGATACATCCAGCGGCATAAACGCCGGTTCTTTGTGTTTCGTAGGGGAAACAAATAAAGTTGGAATCTGCATAACCGTTAAAAATAGCATTATCCCGAAAGCCAGGACCCTGACGGTATGCCAGATTGATGACCGGATCATCCACGGTTGCCGGTACCATACCGGTTCCCAGAACCACCATGTCCGCCTTGATTTTGATGTTTTCGCCCAGAAGCGTATTGCTGGCTTCAACCACCAGTTCCGAACCGCTCTGAGATACCTGCGCCACCTGACCTTTGGTCATAAAAATTCCGGGGTCCTGCTGGAGGCTCTTATAAAAAAGTTCCTGCAAACCAGGAGTTTTCATATGCTGATAAATGATATACGCCTTTCCGTCGGCGTTGTCTTCACGAACATACTTGGCCTGTTTCAATGCGACGAGACTGGTGACAGAACCCGTATAGTCGAAATCACGATCATCATCCAGACCGCCGGGGCTCTGAACAAAAACAACGGACTGAACTTCCTTGCCATCCGACGGGCGAACAATTTTGCCCTTGGCGGCAATCTGCTCAAACTCATGGTTGGTAACCACATCGGCGATGGCGCCATATCCCAAATGGGCGAATTCACCTTCTTGGGGCTGATAGGGTCTCCAGCCCGCCGCCAGAATCACGGCGCCGAACTTTTCACCATTGGGATCCAGGGTCAAAATGTCGTTTTTACCCTTATTGAATTCCTGATAAGCTTCATTCAGTTTATCCTTGTCCAATTCCTTGCCGTCAGCATCCACCTTCATTTCAGGGGGCAGCGGAAACGGCACATCGAATTCGATGGCCTCACCGGGTTTTTTCAACGTCACGGTGAAGTCTCCGGGCTGTCCGGCAATACGGGCAACCATGGTGCCGGTTCTGACAGTAATATTGGAAATAGACTCAACTTCCCGAATTTTATCAGCGACCACTGGATTCATCAGGCTGGTATAAGGCTGACCGACCGGAAGCTGCTTGCGAACTTTCGCTGCATAACCACCGAGTTTATCCCCTTTTTCGACGATCGTCACGTCATAGCCGACCTTCGCAGCATCCAGCGCTGCGGAGATACCGGTAATACCGCCGCCGATGACCAGAATTTTCCGGGTAAAGTTTTCCAGTTTGTAAGGCTCGGGCAGCGTAACTTTTTCAACACGCACCATGCCCATCCGCAGGTAGTCTTCCGCCAGCATCTGGGTATTCTTGATTTCCGCGGACGGATCGTCTTTGGGATGGGACCACACCACCTGCTCCCTGAGATTGACACGATCCACAATACATCCATCAAAACGGAAGATATCGAAATTGACACGGCGGGAACATCCGGCGATCACCAGCGTGTTGACGCCATCGGCGATATCTTTTTTGAGCATTTCAACGCCATCTTTACCGCACAGGAAAGGATGGGTCTTCGCTTCTTTGCGCGCTTTCTTGGCGGTCGCGCACAAGGCATCAATGTTCAGGGCATCTCCGATTCCGCATCCAGTGCAGATATACACACCATATTTTTTGTCCATGGTTATCTCCTACCTCCTTACCAGAGTCTGTATGGCTTTAAGGGCCATGCCCGTCGCGTTCTGATTGGATGACACAACATCCGCAGGCTTGTTGGCGCATCCGGCGGCAAACATTCCGCCTTTGATAAAGTCATTGACGATAAATCCGTCTTCAGTATAGGTCAGATCGGCTGGAAGCTTGGCAAGCGCCGCTGTCGGCTGCATGCCGGTCGCCAGAACCACCATATCGACCGTCTGATGAATCTTTTCACCGGTAACCGCGTTCTCGGCAACTACCGTCACGTTATGAGTACAGGAATCTTCACTGACTTCCGCTACTTTCCCTTTAATAAAAAAGATATTCTTGTCTTCCTTGATCTTGTTGTAGAATTTTTCATAACGATATCCGGGGGTACGCAAATCAATGTAAAAAATATAGATTTTTGCGTCCGGGTATTGTTCACGAATGTATGTGGCATGCTTCAACGAAGCCATGCAGCAGACGTATGAGCAATAGGGGAGATGATTTTCATCACGCGACCCTGCACACTGGACAAAAGCGATGGACTCCGGAGCCTTCTGATCAGATGGCCGGATAATCTTTCCGCCGGTGGGGCCATTGGTGGATGCCAGTCTTTCAAGCATCATGTTGGTGACGATATTGGGATATCGCCCAAAACCAAGATTGTCTATCTTGCCGGCGTCGTACGGAACCCACCCCGTCGCCCAGACAACTGCGCCCACCTGAAGCTGGAGTGTTTTAGCCGCCATATCCAAATCAATGGCGTCATACTGACAGGCTTCCTTACAGCGTTTGGCGTCTTCAGTGCCGATGATCTGCGGCGACAGCACATATCTGGCCGGCATGGACAAATCGTTGGGAAGATAAGCGCCCTTGATCTTGTTCATTCCAAAGTTAAAGTCAGACGATATTTCAGACTGACAGGCGGCGGCGCACGCCCCGCAGCAGGTACAATTTTCATTGACATACCGTGGTTTAATGCGAATGCTGACGTTGTAATTACCTGGAGCACCGTCAACTTTTTCAACTTCGGCCAGTGTCAAAACCTTGATTCTGGGATTATCCTTGATACGCCTGAAATTGATTTCAAGACCGCAGGATGGAGGACATAGCTTGGGAAAATACTGATTTAACTGCGCTACTCTTCCGCCCAGATAAGGATTTTTTTCGACCAGAAACACCTCATATCCCACTTCGGCAGCTTCGATGGCAGTGGTCAATCCGCTGATTCCTCCACCGACTACCAAAATGCTTCCACTAGCAGGGGCTGCTTTGTCTGCTGTCATGCTATCCCTCCGTGCATTATTAGGTTAATATTTTCTCTGTGATTAAATTGGATGGCTTCCCAAATTGAACTTTTTGCGAGTTCATTAAGTTTTAAGTTTTAAGTTTTAAGTTTTAAGCCATGTGAAACCGCAACATAGGTTGTCCATTAATGATTAAACGCAGGCGGCTTGCAGGTTTACTGAACAATGCAGTTTTACAAAAAAAACAGGATGCCAAAAACGTAAAACGTAAAACGTAAAACTCGGAATTTAAAAAAAACCTCCAGGTATCTGAAAAGACACCTGGAGGCGGGTTATGCGATACTGCCAATGAATTTCAAAGATAAATCCATGAATTAAGCAAACAGTTTGATGTAGTCTTTTTTGAAGACATCCCATTTTTCTGCAGCCGGATCATACTTGGAATTGACAAAGCAGAACCAGTTGGCATCATCCTGTCCGGGATAATCGGCCTGATAGTAAAATCCTGGATAACGGGTTTCTTTGCGGAACTGGATGTGACGCAGATGCGCTTCAACCGTCCAGATACGATGTTTGATTTCCCAGGCTCTCATCAGTTCATGCAGATCACCAGCAGCCAGTTTTTCACAGTCTTCACGCATGGTAGCCAAAAGGTCCATAACGATTTCAAGGCTTTTTGAGCTGGTCTGATAGAACGTAGCCGTTCCTGCACCGTATTCATGAGTGGCCTTCATCAGACGAAGGGCCATTCCGGAAGGTTTGACATAATTAGGATTGATATCCACAGCAGTGGTATAAGCACAGTTGTCCATGAAAACACGTACCGGTTTATACACCATATCCACAAGCTCTTTGGCAGACTGCTTTAGAGCTGGTTTGAAATCGGCGTGATCACGGACGAATCTGACCATCTGCTTGGCGGCGATACGGCCTTCTGCATGAGAGCCGGAAGAGAATTTATGACCAGATCCTCCCACACCATCACCCGCCGTAAACAGACCGACGACAGTGGTCATACGGTTATACACTTTGCCTTTGTCGCCCCACTTATATCCAGCGGGCACCCACGCTTCATCCGGACCGGAAACCCACATACCGCAGCAGCCGGAATGTGAACCCAGCAGATACGGTTCGGTCGGCATAACTTCGGAGTTCTTCTTTTCAGGTTCGGTGTTGGTGGCGCACCACAGGTTGGCCTGTCCGCAGGTCATATCCAGGAAGTCTTCCCATGCTTCGGACTCAAGATGTTTGAGTTCTTTCTTGTCCATGGTTTTTCCAAGAGCGGCCAGAGCAGAAACGGTATCCATGATGATCGGACCGCGACCTTCCTTCATTTCAAACAACATCAGGTGGTTACGCAGACAGGTCGGGGTAACGGCAGCCGTGCCGTAAGGCGCATATTTCTGAAGCTCCGCCTTGGCGGCGTCGCTGCCTGCAAAGTTTTCGCCGAGACCGTTCAGGGTTTTGGCTTTGAACAGCAGGAACCATGCACCCACCGGGCCGTAACCATCTTTAAAACGAGCCGGGGTGAAACGGTTTTCCATCATGGTAAGTTCAGCACCCACTTTCATGGCCATGGTGTAGGTAGAACCGGCATTCCATACGGGATACCATGCACGACCTTTGCCTTCGCCGACGGAACGGGGCTGATAAATGTTGACCGCACCACCGCAGGCAACCATGATGGTTTTGGCTTTGATGATATAGACTTTGTTTTCACGAACCGAGAAACCGACAGCACCGGCGATCTGGTTGGCGTTATTGGCATCCAGCAGAAGTTCGACGATGAAGCAGCGTTCGATGATATTGTCGGTGCCCAGCGCCAGCTTTGCAGCCTCAGCAACGATTCTCTTGTAAGATTCGCCGTTGATCATAATCTGCCATTTACCAGTACGAACTGGCTTTGCGCCTTTTTTCAAAGAACCCATCTCAAGACCTTTTTTACCATCCAAGGTCTTTCCGGCTTCATCTTTTTTCCAAACCGGGAGTCCCCATTCTTCAAACAGATGAACAGAGTCATCCACATGGCAGCCAAGGTCAAAAATAAGGTCTTCACGAACCAGACCCATCAAGTCGTTACGAACCATCCGGACATAGTCTTCCGGTTTGTTCTCGCCAACATAGGTGTTAATGGCGGAAAGACCCTGCGCCACGGCGCCGCTTCTTTCCATCGCGGCTTTGTCGCACAGCAGGATTTTGGCGTCCGGAGCCGCCCATTTTTTCACTTCAAATGCTGCACCACAGGCTGCCATACCACCGCCGACAATCAGGATATCAACTTCGCGTTCTTCAACTTTTGGATCTCTTTCGGCTTTGATTTCACCCAAAGGTTTATTTGGTAATGCCATATTAAATCCTCCTCAAATTTTTATAATTCTAAAAGAGTTGGTCGTATAAGATGTGTAACGCCGATGGATTAGGCCATTGTCGGTTGAGGCATTTTGTAGCCGTCTGCTTCTTCGGTTGACAGCAAGGGGCTGTCCAGGTCTTTACCTTTTAATGAAGGATATGCATTGGCCTGACCTTCAGGAGTGGTGCGGATGGGGAACTTGAAACGTTTGATGACGCCGTTTCTGAACTTGCAGGTCCAAACGACATCTTCGGTGCTCATCAGAGGCATGATGCTGCTTCCCAGCGGTACAAAGTCTGAATAGCCACGGACTTCAATTGCCTGGTTGGGGCAAATCTTGACACAGGAAAAACATTCCCAGCACTGATCGGGTTCCTGATTATATGCTTTCATCGCGGTGGCGTCGAGAACCATTAAATCATTGGGGCAAATGTACATACATGCGGTTTTGTCTCCGCCTTTGCAACCATCACATTTTTCTGCAATTACAAAACTTGGCATTTAAAATACCTCCTGTTTGTTGGCTTTGTCATAAGTACGAGTTAATACACAAATGAAAAATCCTGACAGCCTGAATTTAGATGTCGCCCGCACCTCCCTTCCATTTTTTGGCCTCACACAACACGCCAGGCCGCATGATCTGCTTAGAAAACTGTTTGATATCCATAACTATATTTCATGAACGCCATCATTCATATTTCAACTATAAATCGTCATAAAATTCAGTGTAATACAACATAAGATTGCATGAATATCACCCGATGTTCTCCTTGTCAAGTATTTTTGACGAACCCATGAAAAGTCGATTTTGGAACAACTTATTCCAGTTCGCATTCAAACTGATACCTTTGTCAGCTTCGCTGTGCCGCGATTCGACGTACTGAATGTACAGTCTCATCGCTGCTCGCTTGCTTTCGCGGTCTCAGTCCGAATGCTT
>LKPX01000077.1 GCA_001443525.1 Desulfobacteraceae bacterium RAAP-1
AAGCATTCGGACTGAGACCGCGAAAGCAAGCGAGCAGCGATGAGACTGTACATTCAGTACGTCGAATCGCGGCACAGCGAAGCTGACAAAGGTATCAGTTTGAATGCGAACTGGAATGACAAGGTATCTGAAGGTATGTATCAGGTACGCTGCATTCTTCAGAATTTGCACATCTTTCCTGCGAATTTTTTTCGAAGCCTTCCGAAAATCGATTTCTTACGAGTTCACCATGTTTGATAAATTAAAGGGCGTTGAAAAGAGATTTCTGGAAGTTGAAAAACTTCTGTCTGATCCCCGCATCGTTCAAAATCGTGAAGCTTACCAGAAATATGTCCGGGAACATGCGGAACTGAACCGGGTTGTTGCCGCTTACCGGGAATACAAGCAGGTTTGTGACAGGCTTGATGACAGTGCGGAGCTGCTGCAGGACAGCGATTCGGATATCCGGCAGATGGCCAGGGATGATATCGAGCAGTTGAATCATGAAAAAGAAAGACTCGATGTTCAGATTAAACGGCTTCTGGTACCCAAAAATCCGAATGATGATAAAAACATCATCCTTGAAATCCGGGCGGGAACCGGCGGTGAGGAGGCGGCCCTGTTTGCCGCCGATCTTTTCCGCATGTACACACGGTATGCGGAAAAACGCAACTGGCAGGTGGAAGTGATGGCGCATCATACATCCGATGTCGGCGGTTTCAAGGAAATTATCGCCATGATTCGCGGTAACGGGGCTTACAGCGCTTTTAAATATGAAAGCGGTACCCACCGGGTGCAGCGCGTTCCTGCTACGGAAGCCCAAGGCAGAATTCATACATCCGCGGTGACGGTTGCCGTACTTCCAGAGGCTGAAGAAGTGGAAATCAGCATCGATCCCACCGATATCAAGGTGGATGTGTTCCGGTCATCCGGCCCCGGCGGTCAGTCCGTCAATACCACAGATTCAGCGGTACGTGTCACCCATCTGCCTACAGGACTTGTGGTTACCTGCCAGGATGAAAAATCCCAGTGGAAAAATAAAGCCAAAGCCATGACTGTTCTACGCGCCAGGCTCTTGGACAAAATGGTGAGTGAGCAGGACGAAAAACGTTCGAAAGACCGTAAAAATCAGGTAGGCAGCGGCGATCGAAGCGGTAGAATTCGTACTTATAATTTCCCTCAGGGGCGTCTGACCGATCATCGAATCGGGCTGACACTGTATAAGCTGGATGCAATCCTCCAGGGGGATATTGATGACATCATTGACCAGCTTACTGCCTATTACCAGGCTCAGGCTTTGCAGAATGCAGAATCTTCCCAGTCCCCAGGGGCTTGAATGGACCATCCTTGGCCTTCTGAAATGGTCCACAGGATATTTCGCTTCTTACAATATTGACAGCCCTCGCGCTACGGCCGAGATTCTGCTGGCGCATGCACTGAACCTGAAAAGGATAGATCTGTATCTCCGGTACGATCAACCCCTGCTGAAAACCGAGCTGTCTGCTTACAAATTGCTCATCAAGCGCCGCATACGCCGTGAACCTGTGGCCTATATTACCGGAACCAAAGAGTTCTGGTCCAATAAACTCAGCATCAGTCCGGATGTTCTGATACCTCGACCCGATACGGAATGTCTGGTGGAAACAGCGTTGAAATACCTTGATTCTGTTTGTGATCCCAATGTGCTACAGAGCGAATGTCTTCCGAAAGGAAAAGTGCTGGAACTGGGCGTTGGCTCTGGAGCGGTTGTCGTGGCGCTGGCATCCGAACGGCCTTTGTACCGCTATGTGGCGACGGATATTTCCATGAAGGCGATTCTGATAGCCAGGCAAAATGCCGGAAACCACAAAGTGAACAGCCGGATTCAGTTTGTCGCAGGCGACTGGCTGGAAGCATTTTCACCCCATATTCCGTCATTTGACATGATTTTGTCGAATCCCCCTTATATTCCATCCGGCGAAATTCCATATCTGCAGGCGGAGGTGGCTGAATTTGAGCCGTGTCTGGCCCTGGATGGTGGTGCGGATGGCCTTTTTGCCATTCGTCGCATTATCTCCACGGCGCATTCACTGCTGAAACCTGGCGGCAGACTGCTGCTTGAGATCGGATGCAGTCAAGCTGCGGACGTGGTAAAGATAATCCGGGCCAGCGGAGATTATGCATCTTTCCATGTAGTCCAGGATTATGCCGGTCATGACCGGGTTGTGGTGATGCAGACATCTCTTGAATAACCTTCTGAAGGGGTGCTTCAGCGATCTTGGTTTCCGTCCTGATGTTATATTTTCATTGTAACATCAGGGATAATTTGTTAGATAGACAAGATTTCAATTCGCACGGTCTCTGATCGGATTTCAGGTGCTTTTCTAGCAACAGGCGTGTTTTATCTTGCAGAAAGGTTGAACTCCGGGATGAAGAGGCCGAAGGCCAAACCAAAAGCAAAGGAGAAATACAATGGCTTATGTAACGATGAAAGAACTTCTTGAAGCCGGCGTGCATTTTGGTCATCAGACCAAACGCTGGAACCCGAAAATGAAACCTTATATTTTCGGCGCCAGAAACGGAATTTATATTATCGACCTGCAGAAAACGGTTCGTATGTTCCGTGATGTATATGATTTTGTGGCGAATACAGTTGCAGAGGGCAAATCCGTTCTGTTTGTCGGCACCAAGAAGCAGGCGAGGGAAACCATCCATGAAGAAGCTACCCGCTGCGAAATGTATTACATTCACAACCGGTGGCTGGGAGGGATGCTGACCAATTTTCAGACAATCAAAAAGAGTATTGACCGGCTCAATACCCTGAATACCATTGAAACGGATGGTTCCATCAATCTTTATCCCAAGAAAGAACGCCAGCAACTGGCCAAAGAGCGCTTGAAGCTGGACAGCATTCTGGGCGGTATTCGGGAGATGAACCGTCTGCCTGGTGCTATTTTTATCGTTGATTCTAAGAATGAAGCCATTGCCGTGCGGGAAGGCCGCCGGCTCCAGATTCCGATTATTGCTATCGCCGATACCAATTGCGATCCAGACGAAATCGATTATCTGGTCCCGGGTAATGACGACGCCATCCGGTCCATTCGCCTTCTGACCTCCAAAATTGCGGATGCCTGCATCGAAGGCCGTCAGCGTTATGCCGAGAAAAAGCAGGCGGATTCCGACAAGGCTGTCGATGAAGTCGTTCCGATGGCAGCGGGGGTTGATCTTAAAACCGGTGAGCGCAAGGTGATTTCAGACGGCGCCGATGGTCCTGTGGTGGAAATTATCAAGAGAGCATCATCCAAGTACGATGTTCTGGATGATGGTGGCGATGATGAAGCCGACGTGTAACAGGCGCTCTGTGCGGAAAGTTTTCGAGCGTTATTCAGACTGAACAACAATATCCTCTTCGGGGGATTCAGCCGATAGTGCGATATCATCAGCTCCCTGAAGCCGGCAGCCGATTTTCCAGGCTTCGGTGAGCGATGTCACTTCGGAAGGAGATGTGATTATGACCACGATTAGTGCAGCAACCGTTAAAGAATTACGGGATAAAACCGGCGCTGGAATGATGGATTGCAAGGAGGCGCTGAAACAAAGCGATGGGGATGTCAGTAAAGCCGTCGATTTTCTGAGAAAGAAAGGTCTTGCGACAGCAGCCAAGCGAGCCGGCAGGGCCATGTCCGAAGGTACGATTCAAACCTATATTCACACCGGCGGCAAACTCGGCGTTATGGTCGAAGTCAATTGTGAGACCGATTTTGTGGCGAAAAACGAAGATTTCATTGCGTTTGCCAGAAATATCGCCATGCATATTGCCGCTACCAACCCGGTATCCATCTCTCAGCAGGATGTTCCCCAGGCCATCGTGGAAAAGGAAATGGAAATTTACCGTGACCAGATCAGGGCTATGGGAAAACCGGAGCAAATGGTGGAAAAAATCGCTGAGGGCAAACTGAACAAGTTCTATAAAGAAAATTGCCTGCTGAGCCAGAGCTATGTCCGGGATCCCAATGTTACCATTGCGGATATCCTCAATGAACAGATTGCCAAAATTGGCGAAAACATCACCATCAAACGTTTTGTGAGATTTCAGGTAGGGGAGTGATTCCTTGAAACGACCGCTCTACAAACGCGTTCTTCTTAAATTGAGTGGCGAGGCCCTGATGGGCAATCAGGGGTTTGGCATCGATCCGGACATGATTAAATACGTGGCGGATGAAATCCGCTCTGTCATGGATATTGGGGTCCAAACGGCCATTGTGGTCGGCGGCGGTAATATCTTCAGAGGTATTGCCGCCAGTTCATTCGGTATGGACAGAACTTCCGCAGATCACATGGGTATGCTGGCCACCGTTATCAACAGTATTGCGCTTTCAGACGCCTTAGAGCGTAAAGGCGTTCAGACACGTGTTCAGACGGCTATTTCCATGCATGAGGTTGCTGAACCGTTTATTGTGCGTCGAGCGGTCCGTCATTTGGAAAAGGGCAGGGTTGTTATTTTTGCAGCCGGAACCGGCAGCCCCTATTTCACCACAGATACGGCTGCAGCGTTGCGGGCGCAGGAAATCCATGCAGAAATTTTACTGAAAGCTACCAAGGTGGATGGCATTTATGACGCCGATCCGGTCAAAAACAGTCAGGCGCAGTTTATTAAAACCATCAGTTACATGGAAGTGCTTGAGCGCCAGTTGAAGGTGATGGATATGACGGCCATCTCTCTGGCGATGGACAACCAGCTTCCACTGGCAATCTTCAATCTTCATCACCCGGGAAATATCCGCAAAGTAGCCTGCGGAGAAGATGTGGGCACCCGGATCAGCAACTGAACCATCAGCGTAAAAGGTGTTTCCATGATTGAATCTATTCTTCAGGATACTAAAGACGCCATGGACAAATCTCTGGCGGCTTTAAAAAACGAGTTCAAACGGGTGCGTACGGGGCGTGCTTCCCTTTCGATTCTGGACGGAATCCGGGTGGACTATTACGGAACCCTCACGCCGCTAGCTCAGATGGCGTCTTTATCCGTTCCCGAAAGCAGGTTGATTTCCATTCAACCCTGGGATGTTTCCGCCATTCGTGATATTGAGAAAGCGATTTTAAAATCCGATCTCGGTTTAACGCCATCCAACGACGGTAAGGTCATCCGGATATCTATTCCGCCGTTGACATCGGACCGCCGGAAAAGTCTGGTAAAAATCATCCATAAAATGAGCGAGGAGCACAAAGTCGCTATCCGCAATATCCGCAGAGATTCCAATGAACTCGTCAAAAATCTCAAAAAAGACGGTGAGGTTTCGGAAGATGACGTTTTTAAGGCTCAGGATAAAATTCAGAAAATAACGGATGATTATATCAAGAAGGCGGATGCTATCTACAGCGAAAAAGAGAAAGAAATCCTTGAATTCTGAGTTATCAGCAGCAGATGTTTCTGATCGGGATATACAACTGGACCCCGCCCGGCTTCCGGCGCATGTCGCCATTATCATGGACGGCAACGGGCGATGGGCCAGACAGCGATTGCTTAACAGGGTATTGGGGCATGAAAAGGGCGCTGATACGGTCAGAGCCATTGTCACCGCCAGCCGGGAAATCGGTATTTCCACACTGACCCTGTACGCATTTTCCACGGAAAACTGGCAGCGTTCCGTTCTTGAAGTGTCTGCGCTCATGTCGCTTCTCAAAAAATTTCTGGAATCGGAAAAACCGGTCATGATGGCCAATGACATTCGCTTAAACGCCATCGGCCAGATCGAACGCCTTCCCGATGATGTTCAGAATGTGCTGCGCGCCGTCATGCAGGCAACTGCTGAAAATCAGGGAATGCGGCTCAACCTGGCATTGAGCTATGGCGGACGGGCGGAAATTGTCCGGATGGCCCGGACGATTGCGGAAAAGGCGATTTCCGGCGTTCTGGAACCCTCATCCATCACGGAAAATACGATCGTCGATTATCTGTACACCCATGATATCCCGGATCCCGATCTGCTGATTCGTACCAGCGGTGAAATGCGGATCAGTAACTTCCTGCTCTGGCAGATTGCGTATTCCGAACTGTATTTTACCAGCACTCTGTGGCCTGATTTTTCAAAAGAGGAATATGTAAATATTCTTAAGGCATATCAGCAGCGGGAACGCAGGTTCGGCGCGGCATGATATTTTCCTCCCATGCCAAACGCTGGATAACGGGGCTGTCACTGCTCCCGCTGCTGATATTCTGGCTGGGCTGGGGAAATCCGTCCATGTTTGCACTGCTCGTGGCGCTGGCGTGTATGGCGGCCATGTGGGAGTATTTTCGTATGACGCTGGGCGTTGGTACGGCATTCTCCCGTATGCCTCTGGCGGTTGTCGGTTTTATTGCCGGGTTTGCAGTACTCTGGACCGCGCATCTCAATGAACCCGGGCTCTATGTTTTCGTTCTGGCGCTTAATATGATGGCGGCCGGGTTCTGGGTTCTGCTTCGGTATCCATCCGGTGTGTCGGCTGTGCAGTCCGCATCCTTTCAGGTTCAGGGAGTGATCTACATCCCGGTGTTGCTTTCCTCTCTGATGTATATCCGCAGCTCTGAAGACGGTCGTCTCTGGATATTTTTTGTTCTGGTGATTGTCTTTGCCGGTGATATCGGCGCATATTATGCCGGTTCGTATCTGGGACATCATAAACTCTGCCCGGCAGTCAGCCCCAACAAAACCATCGAGGGCTCTGCAGGCGGCCTTCTGGCCAATGTGCTGGCAGGAGGAATCATGAAAGCGCTGTTATTGCCGTCACTTTCCTGGACACCTTGTATTGCGATGTTTTTGTGCATCGGTGCGGCCGGACAAATCGGCGATCTGTTCGAATCCGCCCTGAAACGATCGGTTCAGGTCAAGGATTCCGGCAACTTGCTTCCGGGGCACGGCGGAATGCTCGACCGGATTGACGCATTGTTGTTTGCATCGCCGATTGCGCTTATTTTTAAAAAATACATCCTGGGTTGACACCCTCAAAACAAGTCTTGGTTATGACAATATCTCTCTCCATTCTGGGATCGACCGGTTCCATCGGGCGAAATACCCTTCATATCGTTGAACAATTTCCGGAACGGTTCAAGGTCAGGGCGATCGCCGCCAGATCCAACATTGCAGGGCTTGCTGATCAGATCCGACGGTTTTCACCGGATATTGCCGTTATTTTTGACGCATCCAGAGCAATGGCGCTCAGGGAACGGCTGCCGTCCGGAACCCAAACTGAAATTCTGTCCGGTCCGGAAGGACTCGAAGCCGCTGCTACACTGGAAGAGGTTCATCTGGTCGTTGGCGCCATGGTCGGCGCTGCAGGATTGACGCCGGTTCTTAAAGCCATTGCTGCAGGTAAGGATATTGCGCTGGCCAACAAGGAAACCCTGGTGATGGCCGGTGATCTGGTGATGGCGCAGGCGGCTGAAAAGAATGTCCGAATACTCCCGATTGACAGCGAACACAGTGCTATTTTTCAATGCCTTCAGGGAAATAATCCTGACGCGGTGCAGAAACTGATTCTGACCTGTTCCGGCGGGCCGTTTCGTCATAAGCCTCGAAATGAATTTTCTCATATCCGGGTAGCGGATGCACTTGCGCATCCCAATTGGGAAATGGGTAAAAAAATCACGATTGACTCCGCAACACTGATGAATAAAGGTCTGGAGGTGATCGAAGCCCGCCATTTGTTTGGAGTTCCCAGAAACCGCATCGATGTTGTCATTCATCCTCAAAGTGTGATACACTCCATGGTGGCGTTTCAAGATGGTTCCGTTATGGCGCAGCTCGGTGTTCCGGATATGAAAACCGCCATTGCATATGCCTTGTCTTATCCGGAAAGGCTTCCGCTTCATCAACAGCTTCCAGATTTTTCCCGGATAGGTGCATTGACGTTTGATACCCCGGATATCGAAAGATTTCCCTGTCTCCGGTTGGCCTGCGATGCCTGCGATGTCGGCGGCAGTCTACCCGCGGTAATGAACGCCGCCAACGAAATTGCGGTACAGGCGTTTCTGGATGAAAAAATTTCGTTTACCGATATTCCCGATATCATCCGTCATACGATGGATCGGCATACGGTGTTTCACACGGATGATCTGGCGCAACTTCTCGAAGCAGACAATTGGGCGCGGCATATGGCAATCCGTCACATTGACATCATATCCCGAAAATAGGTTATCATGACTCAGAATATTTTTGCATTCATTATCGTTCTCAGCGTCCTGATTCTGGTACACGAGCTGGGACATTTTCTGGTAGCCCGGCTTTTCGGCGTCGGTGTCGAGAAGTTTTCCCTGGGTTTTGGTCCTCGCATCGCCGGAAAAACAATAGGTATTACCGATTATCGTCTTTCCGCCATTCCGCTGGGCGGATATGTCAAGATGATCGGCGATGAACCGGATTCCGACATACTTCCGGAAGATATTCACCTGGCCTTTAATCATAAACCGCTGTTTAAACGCTTCCTTATTGTAGCGGCCGGTCCTTTTTCAAATCTGTTGCTGGCGGTGGTGATCTTTCTGGGGCTGTTTCTGGTAACCGGCATTCCGGTCATCAATCCTGTGATCGGGAAAATTGATCCGGGATCTCCTGCCAGTCATGCCGGCATCCAGCCCAATGATCATGTCATTACCATCAACGGGAAACCGGTTGACAGCTGGGAGGCCATGTCCAATATCATCTCTTCCAGCGGGGGACGCGAGCTGACCATTACAATACAACGTGGCGATCAGACTGTGGACATTCATGTCACGCCATCGAAGCAATCGGCCAAAAACCTGTTCGGAGAATCTGTTGACCGCTATATTATCGGGGTGATGTCCGCAGGGGAATCCCACATCCGGAAGCTCACCATTCCGGAGGCTTTTTCGGAAAGTCTGGTGCAGACGTACCGGATTGCCGAGCTGACGGCGCTCAGCATTGTCAAGATGATTGAGGGAACCATATCCACCAAGACACTGGGCGGTCCCATCATGATTGCGGAAATGGCCGGGCAGCAGGCCAGGGAAGGTGCAGCCAGTTTCATTTTCTTTATCGCGCTTCTCAGCATCAATCTGGGGATTTTGAATTTTTTGCCCATTCCCGTTCTGGACGGCGGCCACTTGTTCTTTTTTCTCATCGAAGCCGTTATCCGTCGGCCTTTGAGCGTACGGGCGCAGGAACTTGCCCAGCAGGCAGGCATTGCCGTTCTGGCGCTGCTGATGATTCTGGTGTTTTACAACGATATTCACCGGATTTTTTTCGCAGGATAAACCATGCCATACCGACTTGAAATCACGTTAAAACCCGATCTGCTGGATGCCGAAGGCGAAAGTATCCGCAAAAAAACCCGAAACTATTTCGGTATCGATCTTGTGTCTGTCCGGACAATCCAGATCATCACCATTGATGCTTCGCTGACATCAGACCAGCTTGCCACTATACAGACAGACATCTTTACAAATCCGGTGACCCAAATTTCCGCGTGGACGCCGTTGTTGCTGCCGTTGGACTGGGCTATCTGGGTTGGGCTCAAGCCCGGTGTCAGGGACAACCCCGGCAGCACGGCCGTGGAAGCGATTGAAGATGTTTTAGGCATGACCTTGAAACCGGGAGAAGCCATCTACACCTCCAGGCGCTACTGCATTCAGGCCGAAGGGCTTACCCGGGAGCATGCCGATACCATTGCCGCCAGTCTCCTGGCCAATGACATCATTCAGCAGTGGCAGGTTTATCCGGCTTCGGACTGGGACCCGTCGGTCGGTGTCGGCTTTCGGATACCCAGGGTTCAACTCAACCATCAACCGGCGGTCGTGGCTATTCCCATTGACAGTGACCGGGAGCTGCTGGAGATCAGTAAATCCCGCAATCTGGCCTTGAATGTTCAGGATATTCCGGTCATACGCAAATATTTTCTCGGTTCGCAGGTCCACAATGACCGAGTTCAATGGGGACTCTCAGATCCAACGGATATTGAGCTGGAATACATTTCACAGGGAAGAAGCGATCACTGTAATCACAACACATTTCGGGGGTTGTTTCACTATCGCAATCTGGATACCGGCGACAGTGTGGATGTCGACAACCTCTTTAAAACCTGCATTGAAACGCCGACGCTCGAGTTGAAGCGTCAGAAACCCTGGGTGGTTTCGGTGCTGTGGGACAATGCGGGGGCTGCACGCTTTGATGACGACCACTATTATGTGATTACCGGCGAAACTCATAATTCTCCTTCCAACATGGAAGCCTACGGCGGCGCTATCACCGGGATTGTCGGCGTCTATCGTGATCCGCTGGGGACCGGCAAGGGAGCTCGCCTCATCATGGGCAGCTATGGTTTTTGTGTCGGCGACAGAAATTACGCCGGGGATTTAAAACCCCATCTGCATCCGCGGCGTCTTTTAGACGGTATTATTGAAGGCGTTCGGGATGGGGGCAACAAGAGCGGCATTCCGACCACATTCGGTCAGACCCTGTTTCATCCGGGGTATATGGGCAAATGTCTGGTGTTTGTCACCGCCCTTGGCATCATGCCTGCCCGGATTCTGGGGCAACCCGCCGAAGAAAAACAGGCGTCCCCCGGAGACCTGGTCATCATGTGCGGCGGACGGGTCGGTAAGGACGGTATTCACGGCGTGACGGCTTCTTCAGAAGTTTTTTCGGAGCATACGCCGGCAGGTCATGTACAGATCGGCGATCCTTATACACAGAAAAAAATGCACGATTTTCTTCTGGAAGCCAGAGACTTGGGATTCATCCAGTTCATCACCGACAACGGCGGCGGCGGGCTGTCTTCTTCTATCGGAGAATCCGCCCGTTCTTCCAATGGCTGCCATATTCAACTGGAAAAGGTGCCTCTGAAGTATGAAGGGCTGGATCAGTGGGAAATCTGGATATCCGAATCCCAGGAACGCATGACCCTTGCCGTAAAACCGGAACATCTGGAAGTGTTTATGGCGCTTTCCCGTCGGCATGCGGTGGAAAGCACCGTGATCGGGGTTTACACCGATTCCGGAAAACTGCATATTACCTATGAAGGTAAAACCTGTGCATGGATCGATCTGAATCTGTTATCATCAGGATTTCCGCAATGGGAGTTTGATGCCGACTGGCGATCTCCGGAGGCCCGGGGGCTTTATGAGCCCGTACTTCGCGAACCCGGTGATTACGAGACACTGCTGCTGGAGATGATGTCGCGTCCCAATCTGTGCTCCAAAGAATGGATTACCCGTCAGTACGATCACGAGGTGCAGGGAAGCAGTGTCGTCAAACCACTGACAGGAAGACGCCGTGATATCAACAGCGACGCATCGGTCATTCGTCCGGTACTGACATCCCAAAGGGGCATTGCCTTTACCCAGGCGCTTCTTCCCTTGTATTCGCAGATTGACGCTTATGCCATGACAGCCTGTACTATCGATGAGGCTGTCCGCAGACTGATTGCTGTGGGTGCGGATCCGGAGCAAATCGGAGGCGTGGATAATTTCTGCTGGCCCAGCATTCAGTATCATCCTGTTGAAAATCCGGACGGTCGTTTCAAGGCTGCTCAACTGGTGCGATCGTGTCTGGCGCTCAGAGACATGTGCCTGGCGTACCGGATTCCGCTTCTTTCCGGGAAGGACAGCATGTATGTGGACGGGTATCTTCCGGGAAAATATGGCGAAGTTCACAAGGTGTCCGCTTTGGAAACCTTACAGTTTTCGGCAAGCGCTATTGTTCCGGATATCCTCCGGTGTGCTACCCTGGAGCCCAAAGCTTCCGGAGATTGGGTCTATATTCTCGGTATGACCCGAAATGAACTGGGAGGGTCGGAGTATTACGATCAGCTGGGGTATGTCGGGCTGAATGTGCCGCAGGTCGTTGCCAGCGATGTTATTCCGTTGTATCAGGCGCTGTCATGCGCTATTTCGCAGCGCCGGGTCGCCTCGTGTCATGGCGTTTACAGCGGCGGGCTTGCCGTACACCTGGCGCTGACTGCCATGGCGGCAGACCTGGGAATGACCGTTAATTTGTCTGCAGTTCCGGTTCAAGGAGCCATTCGTAACGATCAGGTGCTGTTCTCAGAATCCGCTGGCCGTTTTATTGTCACGGTATCTTCGGATAACCGGGAAGCCTTTGAAACGCTGATGCGCGGGCAGCCGTTTGCCTGTATCGGTCAAATGACGGAATTCTCCGGAAACCTCGAAATCCGGGGGATGTCCGGAGAGCATCTGACACAAATTTCTGTCGAACGGCTTTATGCCGCATGGAAAAAGCCTTTTGGAGCTTTGATATGAGCCAGGTACATGTGTTGATTCAAACCGGTTACGGGCTGAACTGCGATGATGAAACCGACCACGCCTTCCGTTTAGCCGGGGCCGCGCCGCATCGGGTTCACATCAATTCTCTGATAGATGGTTCGGTATCCCTGAAGGATTATCAGATTCTGGTGTTCGGGGGCGGCTTTAGCTGGGGAGACGATCATGGAGCGGGAGTTGTCCATTCCGTGCGGTTGCGTACCCATATCGGTGATCAGCTCCAGGAATTCATTTCAGAGGGGAATCTGGTCATTGGTATCTGTAACGGGTTTCAGACCCTGGTGAATCTGGGCTTGCTTCCAGGTCTGGACGGCAATTATCGTCAGCGCTCCGTGGCGCTCACGTATAACGACTGCGGCAATTTCAGGGACCAATGGGTTTTTTTGAAAGCCGACCCTCAGTCACCTTGCGTTTTTACCCAAGGGATGAATCATTTTGAACTGCCGGTGCGTCATGGTGAAGGCAAATTTTATGCAGATCCTGCGGTGATTCACCGCCTTGAAGCGCAGCATCAGATCGCGCTGCAATACGCTTTGCCGGACGGCAGTCTTGCCGAAGGGCATTTTCCGGATAATCCCAATGGTTCGGTGCAGGATATCGCGGGGATTTGCGATCCGACCGGCCGTATCTTCGGACTGATGCCGCATCCGGAAGCTTATCATCATTTTGCGCACCATCCGGACTGGTCCCGGGCCTTGGAATTAAATCGCCGGAGAGGCATTTCTGATATTCCCGATATGATGCCAGGGCTTCAGATACTTAAAAACGCCGTTGATTTTGCACGATCCGTGCAATGACGACGTTTGTAGTTCACACGCTGGGATGCAGGGTCAATCAGTCGGAATCCGAGTCTCTGGAAAAAGAACTTGACCGGATGGGGTACCAGCCTGCAGGTAAGGATATCTCTGCGGATATCTGTGTTATTAATACCTGCACCGTTACTCAAAGAGCATCCATGCAGTCCAGACAATTGATCCGGCAGGTCATCCGCGCCAATCCTGGCGCACGGGTCATTGTCACCGGCTGTTACGCTCAGGCCGAACCTGAAGCCATTCAACAAATTTCCGGCGTCCATCATGTTGTCGGCAACGACGCTAAATCAAGTATTCCGGATCGTTTCTGCCGGAAATCCAGTCGCTCAGAAAGCGGGTGTGCTGTGGACACCGGGCATCTATTGCGGCAGCGCACCCGTCCATTTCTGAAAGTTCAAGATGGATGTAACGCATTTTGTTCTTACTGCATCGTTCCTTACACACGGGGCAGAAGCCGGAGCCTTCCGCTGGAATCCGTATTGTCCGCCATAACCCGATTCAGTGAAGACGGGTACCACGAAATTGTACTCACAGGAATTCATCTGGGGCAATACGGTCTGGATTTAACACCGCGAACAAACCTGATGGAGCTGCTGCGCGTTATCGATGACGCCCGGTTGATGGATAGAATCCGTTTGAGTTCCATAGAGCCGCTTGAAGTAACCGATGACATCATTGAACGGGTCGCTGCTTCTCCGGCGTTTTGTCATCATTTTCATATTCCGCTGCAAAGCGGCGATAATGAGGTATTGAAGCGGATGAACCGTCCTTATACCCGGGAGGTGTTTCACCATGTGGTTTCCCGGATTCACGATTTGATTCCGGATGCTGCCATCGGCGCTGATGTTCTGGCCGGATTTCCGGGTGAAACTGAAACGGCATATGGCAATACGCTGGCCTTGCTTCAGGATCTGCCCATCACCTATCTGCACGTCTTTCCTTTTTCGCCCAGAAAAGGTACATCAGCATATCATTTTCCGGAGCCGGTTCCTCATCAGGTAGTTCAATCCCGGTGCCGTGAGCTGAGAATACTTGGCAAGGAGAGAAAAGATGCCTTTTACCGACGCCATATCGGAAAGCATGTCACCGTTCTGGTTGAAGCGCACCAAGATCATGGCGCCCGTCTGTTTAAAGGCATGACATCGAATTACATACCGGTTTTTATTAACGCGGGCAGCCCTGTTCCCAACACCCTGGCAACCGTCGAAATCACCGGCTTTTACAGTGATCAGGCGCTTTGTGGCAGAATCTTGTGATATGTCTGTACTTCACCTCAAACCTGGGCGGGAGAAATCCCTGCTGAATCATCATCCCTGGGTATTTTCCGGGGCGGTGGATTTCATGAGTGGTCATGCAGGTTCCGGTCATACTGTGGATATTATATCCGCCAAAGGTGTCTGGCTGGCCAAAGGAGCATTTTCTCCGCAATCCCAGATCATCGCCAGAGTGTGGACATTCATACCTGGTAGCGATATCACACCGGAATTTTTCCGGTATCGTATTCGGCAGGCGGTTCATTTTCGGAAGCTTTCCGGACATTTTCTGAATGGTACGGCCTGCAGAATCATCCATGCGGAATCCGACGGACTTCCCGGCATTACTGTGGATAAGTACGGCGATTACCTTGTGTGCCAGTTTCTTTCCGCCGGTGCTGAATTCTGGAAAGGGGACATCGTTCGTGTTTTGGAAGATGTCGTTCCCTGCAAAGGCATTTATGAACGCTCGGACGCTGCTGTCCGAAAAAAGGAAGGGCTTTGTCTGTGCAGCGGCGTTTTGAGCGGTGAGATGCCTCCGGATCGTATTCAGATACAGGAAGGGGCGCTGCGCTTTTGGGTGGATGTACTTCACGGCCATAAAACGGGATTTTACCTGGATCAGCGTGAAAACCGCGAATTGTTGCCTGCATTTTGCAACAACGCCGAAGTGTTGAATTGTTTTGCCTATACCGGCGCTTTCGGTCTGGCGGCGGCATCTGGCGGTGCTGCGGACGTCATTCAGATGGAAGCTTCTGCAGATATGCTGGCGCTTGCACGGGAACAGGCTGCTTTGAACGGGCTGGATACAGATCGCATTCATTACATGGCCGAAGATGTGTTTCAAGCCCTGCGAATGTTCAGGGACAGCCGGCGCTGCTTTGATGTCATTGTGCTGGATCCGCCCAAATTTGCAGAATCCCAGCGGCAGCTTCCCGGCGCCTGTCGAGGATATAAGGATATCAATCTGCTGGCTTTCAAGTTGCTGAAACCCGGCGGTGTGCTGTTCACGTTTTCCTGTTCCGGCCTGATGCCGACAGATCTGTTTCAGAAAATCGTAGCGGATGCCGCTATAGATGCCGGCAGCGATGGTCAGATCATCCGGCGCCTCTATCAGGCGAGCGATCACCCGACAGCGCTGGCTTTTCCGGAAGGCGCATATCTGAAGGGGCTGGTGTGCAGAGTTCCATTTTAAGAGGTGAAAGAGATGATACCACAAAAGGTCAAGAATGGGATACTCATGCTGAAGGTTCAAGGTGGAAAACTTTTTGGCGGCGGCATCATGTATATGGTATTGGCGATGCTGATGTTCATTATTGCAACACCTGCCATTGGAACCGCAGCCGATATAGGCGCTGTTCTCGAAAATGTTCGGTTCGTATCTTACACGCCGAGGAGTTTCAGTGTTGTCAATGGCCGAACCTTGCCAGCCACATCTGCGGGCATTACCAAAGATCTCGAACTGCTTCACAGGGATTTTAACGGTATCATCATCTATTCGTGCAGTAATGGCCTTGAACATCTCCCTGGAATTGCTGAAAAGCTTCATTACAAGGCCGTAATTCTCGGTATCTGGGATCCCAAATCCGAATCTGAAATTCAAACGGCCATTCGTCTTGTCAGACAGTTTCCTAAGACAATTGCCGCTGTTTCAATAGGAAATGAGGGTATATACGCCCGTCGCTACCGCCTCGAAGATGTTCAGAATACAGTCCATCGACTGAGAAAGGAACTTCCATCTGCGCCGCTCACGACGTCTGAACCATTCTTTTTATATCTCAAACCTGAATATACGGCGTTTTTCGGTCAAATGGACCTGCTGCTTCCCAATATCCATCCCATTTTTGAAAAATGGTTCAAACCGGCGGATATTTCCAATGCCGTTGCCTTTGTGCTGAATGTCTCTCATGACCTTGAGGCCCGGTATCCGGACAAACCGCTCCTTGTCAAGGAAACCGGCCTTCCATCCGGTCCTGCCAGCCATGGGTTTACTCCAGAACGTCAAAGCGCATTCTGGGCTGCTGTACTGAAACAGATCACGCCGTCTCGAAAATTCACTGTTTCATGTTTTGAAGCATTTGATGAGCCCTGGAAACCGGCTGTTATTAAGGAGGACTATCCCGGGAATCACGAACAGGAAGGATTCTGGGGTTTTTATACGACAGACGGGAGGCCAAAGCCTGTAATATCCGCTATCCGAAGTTTTCGGAAAAGTCGCTGAATTTCTGGATATTCGCATATGGTGTTTCGTCCTGTTGCAAGGCGTTAATTTCTCTCTGCCTCAAAAATTGCTTGAACATTCTATGCTTTTTTGTTATGCAAAAATACAAAGTGAATCGAAATCAAATATTGAACATGTTGCTCCATCTTATGCATGGTAAGGAGATGTGCTATGGCAAAAATTGTTCCGATGCAAAAAAAAGACAGCAGCTTTATTTCCGGGCTTCCGCTTGCGGCATTTTTACAGATGCTTGAACAGGAGCGGCAGACATGTTCCCTGCTGATTACTTCTGATGACAAACATGGAACTCTTTTTATTGAAGACGGTGAATTGATCGATGCTGCGGCGGATAATCTGGGAGGGATAGAAGCAGCGAATGTCATTATATCATGGAAGGATACCACCATTGAAATGACCGATATCGAAGAGAGACCTCGAAAGATTAATGCCCCGCTCACACACATTCTTCTTCAGTCTGCTATAAAACAGGATGAAGCTGTGGCTTCCAATCCTCTTCCTCAACAGGCAGGGCAGGTAAAACAGGAAGAAGCGAATCCAGCTGTACCCCGTCTGATTAATGCCATTAAAGGCATATCCGGGGTGCGTCACTATTATCTGCTGAACCGTCAGGGTGAGATGATTGTTCAGTCAAGCCAGAATGGAAAGATGGGAGATTTTATTGCCTATTGTATTGTCAGCGGCAGTCAGATACGAAAAAAGCTGAACGCCAAAGGGCCCAGCCGTATTCTCATTTCCCTGAAAACAGGCCAGGTGCTGCTGATTTTTTCCGGGATAGGAATGATTATTGCACTGCTGCTCAAAGAAAATATTTCAGCCGACAACGTTCTCGAACAGCTCAGACCTGTCCTGAAAACGGATTAATCTATCGCTTGCCGCGATCTCTTCGGGCAGAACCATTATTCCCTTTTTTCATGGTGTGAAGAGTGGTGACAACGAAGGAAATGAGTGATCGACGCACGGGCTTGGAATGCGCTTGGAAGGGTCCCAAAACTGTTCCTGTGCTGTAGTTCTATAATCTGTGCTGTCCAATAACATACAGGAGGGCTGTATATGCAAGAAGTTCTCAATGAAATAGCCGAGTTACCTGGCGTTGTCGGCTCCTGTCTTTTCAGCAGGGAAAAGGGAAAAATGTGTTCCGGACTGCCTCCGGCATTTACCGATGACACGGTGCAGACCATTGCACACCATACATCGCGGCTTGTCCAGATGGGAGGGATGGTTGACATGGATATTCAAAGCATTTCATTGCGCTTTGACACATATTCCGTCATTACCATGCCCGTGGACAGCGAAACGCTTGTAATGACCGCTTGTGGCCCTCAAACCAATTCTTCACTGGTAACGACCACATTTTCCATGCTGGCCGGGGAACTGAAAAACGGATTGGATAAAAAATCTGCCGAGGTTGCCCAGGAAGTTGTTTCTGTCGAACCGCTGCTGACTCAGATTCATGAAGCGCTGGCCTTTGTTATCGGCCCGATGGCGGATATGGTTTTCGAAGACCATGTGGATGCCTGGAAAAAAAAAGGGACTGCCATTCCAGATCGCCTGCCTGAATTGATAGAAATGCTTGCCACGGAAATCGATGATGATTCGATTAGTGAATTCAGACAAAAGACGAAAGCATTTCTTTCTGCATCAAAGAAAGCGCTTTAAAGATCAATAAAACGAAATCGCAATTCCATTTTGCTTTCAAAATGATATTCCAGCAAGCATTCGGACTGAGACCGCGAAAGCAAGCGAGCAGCGATGAGACTGTACATTCCAGTACGTCGAATCGCGGCACAGCGAAGCTGACAAAGGTATCAGTTTGAATGCGAACTGGAATAAAAAGTCTAAAGGAACCATAATACATGTTCAAAACAATGAAGCTTCAGCCGAAACTGCTCATTATCGGATGTCTTCTGGTTATTGTTCCGCAAATTATCATTGCGGCGATTACGCTCATTCAGAACAAGTTAATTCTGGATAATACTGTCAAGGAAACGACACGGCTGGCCTATACCGATCTCGATCACGTCGCCAAATCCGTTTACGGCCTGGTTGAGGCTCAGCAGCAAGTCAATGAAAAAGACATCAAGAATTCTCTGAATGTCGCGCGAGAGGTGGTTTCTAATCTTGGCGGGTTTTCTTTTGATGATAAAACCGTTCGTTGGGATGCGGTCAATCAGTTTACACAGCAGACGTCTCCCCTTGAACTGCCCCGGATGAAATCAGGAAGTTCATGGCTTGGGCAGGTGAGTGATGTGAAAACCAGCGTTCCGGTGGTAGATCGGGTGCATGAGCTGGTGGGAGTCACCTGTACGGTTTTCCAGCGTATGAACGCTGCAGGGGATATGATCCGGGTGGCTACCACGGTCGTGAAGAAAGATGGTACCCGTGCTATCGGGACATTTATCCCTGCTACCGATCCGGATGGAAAGCCGGATCCGGTCGTCAGTATGGTCATGAGGGGCGAAACTTTTGTCGGCAGGGCCTATGTGGTTAATGACTGGTATCTGGCGGCATATGAACCTGTTCGCGATATTACCAACAAGATTATCGGTATGCTGTATGTCGGAGTACCTTTGGAAGGTATTAAGAGCATCAGACAAACCATTATGAATATTGTGGTGGGCAAAACCGGATATGTCTGGGTTCTGGACAGTAAGGGCCATTATGTGATCTCTGATCATGGCAAGCGTGATGGTGAAGATATTTCCGGTTCCAAGGATGCTAATGGAGATCTCTTTATTCAAGACATGGTCAAACAGGCCATGTCCCTTAAACCCGGCGAGATTGGCGAGCATCAATATCCCTGGCAGAATCCTGGAGAACCTAAACCACGAATGAAGATCGCACGAATTATGTATTTCGCTCCGTGGGATTGGGTTATCGGTGTGGGTGCATATAAAGATGAGTTTATGGAAGCTCCTCGCCGGATCGAAACGGCGGCAATGCACAGTAATATCATGTTAGTTATAATTTTGGTCATTTCGATTGGTGCAGCCATCCTGATATGGATGGTGACAGCGAAACGTATTACCGAGCCGATCATCAAGCTGACCGACGCGGCTCAGAAAATGAGCATGGGAAATCTCGATATCCAGATAGATGTTACGTCGCAGGATGAAATCGGTTCTCTTGCTCAGGCGATCAAACGGATGCAGAAAAGTCTTAAAATGGCGATTGCAAGGATGCGTAAGGAAAGACAGGTATAAGCTGCTGGGCATTGTGTGGTTCAGCATGAAGGCGTCGGAGAGAGTGATGTAGTTCTCTGGCGCCTTCTTTAATGGCTCTGATTGTCGTTTCGACAAAAAAACAGATTGCCCTGCTGGCGAATGAACGCACAGGTTATTCCAGTTCGCATTCAAACTGATACCTTTGTCAGCTTCGCTGTGCCGCGATTCGACGTACTGAATGTACAGTCTCATCGCTGCTCGCTTGCTTTCGCGGTCTCAGTCCGA
>LKPX01000078.1 GCA_001443525.1 Desulfobacteraceae bacterium RAAP-1
CCCCACAAATGCTGCATCCGTCAGTATTGACTTGAGTTTTCGAAAAATAGTTCTTTGAAAATCCACTATCTTGGCATTAAAATTGCTTAAGCAGCTTCTGCAAATGGTAATTCAATATCGGCGCCTGAAACATCATCTAATTTAATCAACATGTTAGACTTTTTTCGTTTTCTTTCTATGTTTTTTCTTTCTATACTGAACCACTTTGTCAAATCGTGCTGTCGTTTTGAACTCGGTTTATGAAAACCACAAAATTCTCGTACTGTGCCTGACGAACGATTGAAGGAACCGTTAATGGCTCCTTTGGCAATTTTCCAGCAGTACTTTGCTTATAGTTTTCGTGATGGAGGAGGAAGTCAATCCAGGACACCAGGCATAACGCTAGTGTTACACCTTGCTCACTCCTGATAATGGCTCCCTCCATATCGCTCAACTGCTTTGCATTCCTGAAAAATTCCTCAATAACCCATCGATGACTGTATGCGAAAATTGTCTTTGTGGCTTCCCACGTAAGTTCATTCGTGAGCAGATATTTTGTGGTTCCTTTTTTGGGATCCACGCTTTGAACAATTCGGTGTCTCCCTGATATTGCATTGAGGGTTGCTGTGATAACTTTGGTATGATAAAGAACTCTTTCCTCCTTTCCCGTCGATTCATCTGCGACAAATCCACATTTGCTAGAGGTTGGTATCATGTCGAAAATATCTGGTAATTGTACCAAATCAATTTGATTTTTCGACAGTTTGCCAGACTTTGTGAGTCTGGGGGTCTTACATGGAATTCTTACGGTTAAAGAGGATTTGATTTCAATGACATAGCTCATCTTAAGACGTTTCAAACCTTCGATAAACGGGCTAATTCCAAACCATGCATCTGCCAAAACGACTCCTCGAGGGAAACCTTTATCAATTGCCCATTCCAGCATTTCAAGAGCTAAGTCATACTTGGGGGTGCAGACGTATTTTTGTCCATTCTGCCAAGGCATGTTGTCCGTGTCTTGATAATAGATTCTGAAACAGATAGGGAATTTAATGATCCCGCCATCCGTGTAATAAAGGACAACCACACAGGTTGCTTTGAGGGTTGTTTTCAATGCATGGTCAAACAAAACAAATACACCATGAATCCATTTACAAAAATTGGCTATTATCATAATTAACGGTTGCACGAAATAATTTCAAATAGTTACTGTGATTATAATTTCATGCTTGATCAGTAAATGACTTCAAAATTACTCATATCCCAAACAGATAGCAATATTATTAACGATTTGAATTTATGAATAATTTAAACAATAGGATATTTAGCGGCATGTTGTTGACATAGGGCGCCTCAATGATAAAGTATAAATTATTAATGCTTGATTTGAAATATAATTTATACTTTATCATTGAGGTGGCTCATGGCTCTTTTACAAAAGAACGCCGATCTTTTAGGTCAACTGTTCTTTGACAAAAAGTGCTGGCAAATCGATGAACTGGCCGGCAAATTGGACTATGCCGTTATCTCCGTCAGGCGACTTCTGCTGCAGGTGGGCTATTACCGTAGTTACACCCATAACGGCAGATGGTACACGCTAAAAGACATCCCGGTTTTCAATGATTTCGGTCTTTGGCAGCATGATGAGATTGGTTTTTCTAAATGTGGCACACTGACCAATACCATTCTGCATGTAATTGATAGCTCCCGCAGCGGATATCCGGCAGGTGTCCTTCGCAATATGCTTGCCACCGACTGCCGCGCGGTGTTAACCCAGATGTACCAGAAAGGCAGACTCGACAGGATTAAATCGAATGCCCAGTTTGTTTATTTGTCAGCCGATAAACATATCAACAACCGCCAGCGGATAACTTGTACGGCATCCGGGGATAAAGTTCCACTTGGTTCGATCAGTTCCGAGGTCGCTGTACGGGTACTCGTGGAATTTATCAACGATCCTTCGCTCAGCTCCATTGAGATATCAGCCAATCTGAAAAACAAGATGAATATCCGTGTTGAGCCGAAGCAAATCAAAGCTCTCTTTGAACAGCACGGTTTAAAAAAAATGCCGTTGAATTTGAAATCATAATCGCTTTCACAGAATATTGCAGCCGGTTGATCAATCTGGGTTCTCCGCTTGGTTTTTTCCCGAAGCCTCCGGTAATCGATTTTACGCCTGAGCTTAGCTGCTGTCAATGCGGCGGTCATCTTAAAATTTATAAAAGTCGCAGTAAACCGTTTGTTACGCTGCATCTTGGTGAATTCATCAGCCATGAGCGGCTGATGGAATGTTCATGCTGCAAAAAACGATATAAATCCGAGAAACTATCCGGCCTGGTTTCCAAAAGGTGCAAATTCGGCTATGACGTCATGGTACATGTCGGAAAAGCCCTGTTTCTCAGGCATTGCTCGCAAGGCCAGGTAATTGATGAACTGGCCTTGCGAAATATTTGCATAAGTGCCAGCGAAGTCACGTATCTGGGCAAAAAATTCATCGTCTATCTATCCCTTGCTCACTATCAAAGAGCCCACGCTATCCAAGACAGGATGCGCCATCGGGGTGGATATATTCTGCATCTGGATGGAACCTGTGACGGTAATGGGCCGGTATTGATGAGCGGCCTGGATTCAATCAGTGAAATTGTTCTGGGAAACATCAAGCTGCCATCGGAGAAGGCAGAAGAAATAATCCCCTTTTTGGAAAATATCCGAAAACTCTTTGGTATTCCGATAGCCCTTGTACACGATATGGGCCGTGGCATTCTTAAAGCTGTGGCTGCTGTCTTTCCCGGAACACCGGATTATATCTGTCATTTTCACTTTTTAAGGGATATCGGCAAGGATCTTTTTGGAATTGAATATGACTTGATCCGCAGCCGACTTAAAGTGCATGGGATTCGAGCAATTCTCAGGCGAAGAACCAGGTCTCTCAGAAAGACTATAGACAGCAGCCCCGAGGCAGCAGGCATGTTGAAAATAGGCGTCAGCAGCGATCAGTTACCAGCCTTATCCAAGGATATGATTGCTGCCATTGGCTGCTACAGCCTCATCCAATGGGCACTGAGGGATGTGCATAATGGTTACGGCTTTCCTTTCGATTGCCCGCACCTTGGCTTTGCAGAAAGGCTATTCACCGTTTACCAGGAGATAACAACCATCAGCAATCATCATAGCGATGAAATCTTTCTGAAGCTTAAAAAAGAGCTTCAACCGGCCATTGGTGACATCAATTTGAAATCGGCAATGGCGACGATGAAAATCAAACAGGACAAGTTTTCTGAGCTTCGACAGGCCATGCGGATTGCCCCTGAAAACTCAACCAAGGGGCTAAATTATGATGGCACAGACGATGACATCGGTGACATTGAAACCCGAGTGCGTCAATTCCGGGAAAAAATCACCAGTGAACCCACATTTTCAAAGAACACAGATTATGTCAAACTGGTGGCACAGATCGACAAATACTGGCAAAAACTGTTCTGCGATCCGATTAAGGTTTACACTTCCGATGGCGGCGCCATAATGCAGCGACCCCAGCGCACCAATAATCTATTGGAGCGATTTTTTCGGGATTTTAAACGGGGATATCGTAAAAAAACCGGCAACAATTCAATGGGTAAGATGTTGCAGACGATTCTGGCTGACACCCCATTGGTGAAAAATCTTCAAAATCCATTCTACATGGAACTACTGTTGAATGGAAAGCCTACACTTGAAGAAGTCTTTGCACAGATTGATGCCCAGGAGGCTCGCAATCTTATGACCAGTAAGGAACAATCAATTGAACGAATACCAAAGCCCATACAAAAAATGATAAATCAACCAGCGTTCCCGTTAACACTCAGAAATATTTTACTCAGTGCAATTTGAAGTCAAATACAACCGTATATTGTTTTCATAGAAAATCCCTTATTAATTTGGTTGTGGTGACAACAATAATCCGCATCCAAATGCCGCCGTCGCCATCAACATATCCTTCGAGAGGCTGCCGCCTGTTCGGCGCGAGGTCATTGGTTCGTTCATCGTTTCATTTAACAAAAACAATATAGACATGTTGGTCGTCAAGAGTCTTTTCCTGCGGGGGTTCGATAACTATTTTTTGATTCAGATTTGCGGGCAGGTATTTGACAAAATGCTCTGTCGCCGCCCTAACTTCCGGTATATCGTACAGCCCGAGAAATTTGAACGATTTGTCTGGATTCTTAGAAGATTTGCTCTTACCGGCAAGAAGTCCTTCAATGTCCTTCCGTAATCCATTTCGCTGTGCCGACCCGTACACTCGACCGGCATTGATGGGTATATTGCATTTTATTTCGGCAACGGTATCTGGGGCAGACAGCTCAATATCATAGCCATTTGTATTGGGCTTTGATGATCGTATGGTGTCGAGTATGTCTTTTCTCTCCCATTCCGAAATGTTGAACCTGTCACATATCCAGCTTGCGAGAGAAAACGCCAAGCGCAGGGTAATGAGGTTATTGATATCGGAGAGTGCAGTCTTAAGGCTGAGCATCTGTTCTGTGGTCAGTTTGGAGTAGTAGTCTTTCTCCTCAATGCCCAGTAATCCGACAATTGTTCGATTGAATGCGGTTTTTAGAGCAATTTCACGGTTGAACATTCTTGCCTGTCTTTTATGGTGAGCGAGTGGGCGTTAGTTGTGTGTCAATGACCTTCCCACCCAATATCCTGGCTTACGTTTTGTGTGTGCAACGGCAAGGATACGAATATGCTCCGGCTCTATGGAATAGATGATTGCATACGGAAATTTCGGCAACAAATGACGCCTGAATGGAGCATGTAAAACGCGGTAGCAAAATGGTGCTTCTATTGTCTTTTGGATGGCGGCCTCAACAATATGGCGAAAACGCAGCCCCAAGCCAACTCGACAATCTTCATAGTATTGAATAGCTGATAAAAATTCTTCGCGAGCTTCAGGGTCAAAAATCGCTACAGTCATTTCTGCAACATCCGGTCAGCTTCAGCAAAAACTTCTTGTGCCGCAATACCTGGTCTTTTCCCATCTTTATATTCCTGATATCGACGTTCTACCTCATCTAACCAGGCGGCATCAATATCGTTTAGATCCTCTACATATAGAGAACTGAGCAAACGATCAGCCAAAAAAGCACGCTCCTGTACAGAGAGTCTGAGAGCGTCATGTTCAATTTTTTCTAATAAAGCAGCCATATAATTCCTCCTGAATATGATCTGTTATCAGAATATCATTATTTCGTTTTCGTTCCAATGATTCATCCAGTTAGCGGTGAACAGTTGTGATAGCAGAAAAATTTTCTTAGCATCTCAATAGGTTCGGGCAGAGCATCTTTCAGAATACTGTTTTAAAGGCATTTTTCTTTTTGCAGTTGAGTTAAAATCATTTGCGTTTTGAATCATTTCGATAGGGGATACGGCACACATTCAAAAGTGTCTCTGAGTAAGAGATTATGTCTGTCAAAATTCCTAAAATACATAATATTTCAGAATATTACTGGTTGTTTTTACAGCTTATTACGGCTATTGTCAATTTAAGTGATCACTCACAGCACGGTGATTTTATTCTGATCAATATTGCCATTAATAACAAATTGTTACTTCCCAATCTGCTCGGTAATGTTCATAACATGCTTGAATAATTTATAAAAACGAAGATTTCCAACTTATTGATACATGTAATTTCAAATAGTTATACCTTTAATATAGATACACATGATTTCATATAGTTATGCCATAGAACAAAATTATCGTATATTTGTATTTACCCTATCTTGACCAAATGATTCCGATATGCTATCAAAAGATATACATATCAAACGATAGAAGACCAGATCGGACATGGAAAATCTTACCCAACGCCAGCAGCAGGTTTTAGACTTTATTATACAGTTCATTGAAGCAAATGGGGCGCCGCCAACCCTTCGGGAAATTTCCGCACATATTGGCACCTGCGGCACCGTAACAGCACTTCACCATATAGAAGCCATCGAGAAGAAAGGTTATCTGCGGAGAAGGGAAGGCAGCTCCCGAGGCATTGTTCTTACCAGAAAATCCGGAATATCAGAAACACTGGTTTCTCTTCCCATTGTTGGAACAGTCAGTGCAGGACAGCCCCAACTGGCTGTGGAAAGCATCGAAGGCTACTGTGACATTTCCACGGAATGGGTGAAAAGTGATGGCTGTTTTTTTCTGAAGGTCAAGGGAGAAAGCATGATTGAGGCGCACATCCTGGATGGCGATCTGGCTCTGATCCGACCGCAGCCGACAGCAGAAAACGGAGAAATTGTCGTTGCGATGATAGACGGTGCTGCAACTTTGAAACGATTTTACCATGAAGGTGACCACATCCGCCTTCAGCCTGAGAATCGCCAAATGAAGCCCATTCTGATTCATGAAAACGAAGCGGAAACTGTCATCGTCGGAAAACTGTTGAAAACCATACGGAGTTATGACTGAGATGACGCTAAGAGGCGATCCTATCCGCATTGTCGTCATCTTTGAACCAGGAAAACGTGTCAAGCCAGTCTGGTTCGAGTTGAACCATAAAATGCACAAGGTTGTTGACATCGCCTATTATTGGCGGGATAAGTTTCGATGAAACTCACTATCTACATTATTCAGTCACCGATGGTGATGTGCTGTATGAGCTCATTTTCAACCCGCTTGACCAGATATGGACTCTGAACGACCTGCATACGGAGTAATGTCATGACCGACCGGATTATTCTCCATCTTGACATGAACGCTTTTTTTGCCAGTGTTGAGCAGCAGACAAATCCGGCCCTGCGGGGAAAACCTGTCGCTGTTATTGGTTCCAACGGCAGAACAGTCATCACCACTGCCTCATATGAAGCCCGGAAATTCGGCGTTAAGACCGGCATGGCCATCTGGGAAGCCAAGCGCCAGTGCCCCCAGATCATTCTTGTCGTCGGAGACAACTGCAAATACACCTGCACCGCATCCCAAATTTTCAACATGATGCTGGATTACACCCCACTGGTGGAAGTATTCAGCATTGATGAAGCATTTCTGGATGTCACCCATTCCCTTAAAATATTTGGCACACCAGAGCACATTGTCTATTTATTAAAAGCTCGGATAAAGCATAGTTTTGGCCTGACCTGTTCTGTCGGCATCGCCCCCAACAAACTTCTTGCCAAACTTGCCAGCGATATGAAAAAACCGGATGGCCTTACAATCATTCGCCCGGATGAGGTGTCTCAAGTCTTAGACCCCCTGCCCATTAAGGATCTATGCGGTATCGGCTCCCGCATGGAACAAAAATTACACCTTCTGGGCATCAAGACAATTGGTGATCTGGGGCGGTTTCCAGTGGATATCCTGAAAAGAAAGTTCGGCATCACAGGACAGCATCTGCATGATATGGGGCTGGGTATTGACAACAGTCCGGTGGTTCCGGCAAGCGATCAGGACAAGGTCAAATCTGTCGGGCGCTCCATGACGCTGCGGCAGGATATTTCACAGCGACAGGATATTCTGAAACACCTTCTCCAGTTATCTGAAATGGTAGGCAGGCGCGCCAGACGATATGGCGTTTCCGGTAAAACGATTCATCTTTATATCCGGTATGCTGACTTTTACACCAGCATCGGGAAGCAGCAGACACTGGCAAATTCTATCAATCAGAGTGATGACATATACAAAGCAGCGGTTGATATCCTGAATACAATAGAGCTTCAGCAGCCGGTAAGACTCCTTGGAATTCGGCTGACCAATTTGAAATACCAGGTGGCACAGTTGCCATTGTTTCCACAGGAACGAAAAAAGGCGCTCATGGTAAATGCTATGGATGCCGTGAATAATCGTTATGGAGACTTCACATTGACCTTTGCCACCCTTATGGATACCGAAGAGAAAGGAAGCCATGTGATATCACCGGCATGGCGACCGAATGGGATTCGGTGTGTCGGTATAAAGAGATTCAATCAATGGTCTGATGGATAGATTCTTTAATAATTTCTACATATTGCTGAACAAACATACGATCGAGACTTTGAATCCTTTGCAGACTTGGTGAAAAATGGAAAAATATGATGGCACGCTGACACAAACTACCCCCGGTTATAAGGAGAATGACCAATGAATATTGAGATTGTGCGGAATTTCCTATTATGGTGCACCGTCATCAACTATGGCATGATTCTTGTTTGGTTTTTAGTTTTCATGCTTGCTCACAACTGGATGTATTCGTTACACGGCCGATGGTTTCGATTGACTGCTGAGCAATTTGACGTCATCCATTATGCAGGGATGGCGATTTATAAGATCGGCATCCTTTTGTTTAACCTTATCCCATATGTCGTCCTGTGTATTGTTGGATAAATGGGCATCACCATCCCACATGACCGATTGAGTCATAAAGCCTTACAGGGGCTTATAGCGGTTTTCAACAAAAAGCGTACCATTTTTGAAGCGACCTTTGGGGCAATCTGAATGCTCTACTCCTGAAGAATGCGTGGTAAAAAGTCATCGGGCCATATTTTGCGAGGCGTTCTTACTGTAGACCAAAAAGTGACATGCTCATTAATTCGGCCTAAAATCACAAATCGAGGCTAATTATGAAAATCTATTTCCCAATTCTTGTCTTTGCTGTTTTAGTTTTGCCCTTCAGGGTTTTCGCTCAACAAAGCCCAAAACCAAATTCCACTTGCGACACGGCCTGCATTGAAAAAATCCAAACCATCATTGATAACTATCGCAAGAAATATAATATCCCCGGATTACAAGTTACCTTAAGCTGTGCCAACCAACTGATGCAAGTATTTAGCAGCGGATCAAAAACAATTGATGGGAAAAACCCGATCGACGCTGATTCCCTCTTTGAAATTGGCAGCACCACAAAATCATTTTCTGCAGCGATTGTTTTACAGTTCGTCAAAGAAGGAAAAATTAAGCTTGATGACACACTCCGTTTTGTGCCCAAAAACCAGGACAAGGATGGTCTTACTCAAATACTAATTATATTTTGTTAGAGAGAATTGTTGAAAAAGCAAGCGGCGAATCTTTCACCGAATTAATGCGGCGACGGATTCTGGAACCATTGCAGTTAACCTCTGCAGTTTATGATCCAGAAAAGAATCCTGCCACGATAAAAAACTTCACCCATGCATATCATTACGACCCCATAACCAATAAAGTCGAGGACGTCAGTAATTTCAGCTTGTCTGCTGCTCGTGCTGCTGGAGCGATTATCGCCACTACTGAAGATTTGGCCAAATGGGTGCGTGCTTTATTTTCCGGAAAAGTACTTGCACCGGCAGAGTTTGCAAGAATGACCAAGGTAGTTTGTATGCAACCCGGAGAAAATTGCCAGGCTGGTGAAACAGCTCCAGCATTAAGCAAAGAGCCTGGATATAGTTGTGGCTTGATGCGTTTTTCAGGATATAAGGTAAAGGCGCCAACCAACAATTTCATTTGGGCGCACACGGGAGGTTCCGCAGGACATGACTCAATTTTTATTTATGACGTGAAAAATAACTTTGTCTTAGCCGCCATGCAAAACCTAAGCGGCAACGGAAGCCTGGTATCGCTCGTCCGAGAAATTGATTTATCGATTTTTCCCGAAGAAACAAGATAAGCAATAAAATTGAGGTCTTCGTAAAATGTTCGCAGGCAAGGCGCGCAAAGACTGAGGAGTGAGACGTACTTTTGGACTCAAAATCCTCCGCTCGCAAGGGCATGCCGGTTCGATTCCGACCTCCGTCACCGACGTCTCGCCCTCTCATTCCGCCCAACGAAATAATCACACCTGTCTGCGCGCTTCATCCCGAAGCACGCGTCTCAACACTTTCCCCACCGGCGATACCGGCAGCGCTTCCCTGAACTCGATGAATTTCGGGCGCTTGTAGCCGGCCAGCCGGACCTTGCAGAAGTCTAGAATCTCCGCTTCCGTAGCGGTTTCTCCGGGAACAAGCTGAATAAAGGCTTTGACAGCTTCGCCGCTATGGGTATCGGGTATCCCGACAACCGCGGCATTGGCGATTTTGGGATGAGCATACAGTACTTCTTCAACTTCCCGTGGATAGCAATTAAAACCGCCGACAAGAATCAGGTCTTTCTTCCGATCCGTAATGATGATGTATCCATCCTCGTCAATATGACCAATATCGCCTGTCAGAAAATATCTTCTGCCATCGATGTTTCGGAAGACGGCGGCGTTCTCGGCGGGTTTGTTCCAGTATCCCTTCATGACCTGTGGGCCACTGACCGCTATCTCGCCATCCTGCCCCTGAGGCAGCTCTGCCAATCCCGTTTCGTTGTCCAGAATTTTGATATCAGTGCCTGGAATTGGAAAACCCACGGAACCAAATTTGCGGTCCTGCGCATTCGAAGGATTTGACGTGGCTATCGGCGCCGTTTCACTCAGGCCATATCCCTCGAAAATGACGCAGCCGGTCTTGGCTTCGAATTTTCGGGCGGCCTCGACGGGAAGCGGAGCCCCGCCGGATGCGCAGCACCGAATGGAGCTCAGATCGAAATTGTCCAGCAATGGATGATTGGTAAAGGCTGTGAATATCGTGGGAACCGCTACCATGATCGTGGTTTTATACCTCTGAACAGCCTTCAGCACCTCGGTAAACGGAGGCTTTCCAGCCCTGGGATCCGGAACGCACACCACGCTGCTGGCGCTCGCGCATGCTCCTATCAGACACAGGGTCATCCCAAAGCTGTGATACCAGGGAAGCACCCCCAGATAACACTGATATCCGCCGCGACGAATTTTTTCAGGGGGACCGCCAGGCTCGTTGGGAAGACGCATCCATTCAAAAATCGCCATGATATTATAAACAAAATTGGCATGCGTCAGACAAGCGCCCTTGGGAACACCCGTCGTGCCTCCGGTATAAAGGATCAAGGCCAGATCCTCCACCGGATTGATATCGACGGAAGGCGGATTAGGAGCCGCGGCGGTAACCACATCATCGAAAAAAAGATGGCCCGGAGCATGGCGCTCCGACTTGGGAATCTTCCCCAGAAGCCCTCCGATAAACCCTTTGAGCGGAGGAAGGTAAGATTGGACGTTGCAGATCACAACGGTTTCAACGGACGTTCCCTCGATAGCCTTAACCGCCGTGGGGTAAAACACCGGATGATCCATGACAAACACCATTTTGGCCCCTGAATCCTGAAGCTGATATTTCAGTTCCTGATGCGTGTAAACCGGATTGCAGGTGACGCAAACGGCCCCGGCTTTCAGAGCGCCGAAATAAATAGCCGGATAATGGGGAAGATTCGGAAGAAACACCGCAATCCGGTCTCCTTTGTGAATGCCCCTGGACGCCATAAAACCGGCCAGTCGATCGGCGGTATCCTTAACCTGAGAGAAAGAACGTCTGCCATCATTAAAAATGGTATAGGTCTGATGCGGAAATTCCCGTGCAGCATCATCCAGAAAGGAAAACAGGGGCTTTTCGTAACCGGTGAATTCTCTTGGAACATCTTTGGGCCAGTTCTTTGCCGGCCAGGGAGCTAACGCCATACAATATCTCCTTTCTGGACTTTAATGGATTATGGATTCATCAGTTTCTGAAAAAACGATTTTTCAGGCGCCACAGCCTGAAGATCCGGATCGAAAACATACCCTACGGATCTCAAACTTTTGAAAAATTTTGGCTTTCTTGGATTTTCTTCGAAATACCGGCGGAGCCTGACAATAAAATTATCGACGGTGCGTGTCGTGGTTTCACGGGTATACCCCCAGCCGATTTCAAGAAGTTTATCGCGGGAAAGCGGCTTGCCCTTATTGATGATAAAAAGCTTGATGAGCTTGATTTCCTGCTCTGTCAGATGAATGACGCCTTTGGGTGTGACGGCGACAGCGGTTTCAAAATCAATCCGGTTCGCGCCGAATTCAAAATATCGGGGAAGTGATGAGAACATCAATGCAGCCTGGGAAGACTTGAGATGATTCCACGACGCCCGGGTCAAGAGCCGTTCGATTCTCAGCAAAAACTCTTCGAGATCAAACGGTTTGGTCAAATAATCATCCACCCCGAACGCCAGCCCCTTCACCTTGTCTTCAGAAGCGGATTTGGCCGATAAAATAAGAATCGGCAATTGCTCATCCACCAGACGGATATTTCTCAGCACCGATAGGCCGTCCATACCTGGAAGCATGATATCCAGAACGATTAACGCCGGTTTCCATTCCTTCCATTGCTGCAAGCCTGCAATCCCATTGGAAGCGATATGAACCACGTAATTCTGAAGCGACAGGTTGAGCTTCAGCCCTTCGGCGATGTGCTCATCATCTTCGATGATCAGAACACGGTGTTTTTCGGTTGACTCTGAATGAGACATTATCACCACAGTGTCATTTGATGGTTTTATAGGGAAAACTCAAAACGAATTCGGAACTTTTTCCCAGACCGGCGCTGCGGGCGGAGATTCTCCCCCGGTGAATCCGGACAATGGTATCCACCAGATAAAGGCCTAGTCCACTGCCCTTGGCGCTCATGTCCTCTGAATGGCCCACCTGGTAAAATTTCCGGAATATTTTCCTGATTTCAGATGGTTCCAGACCGATGCCGTTATCCGCAATAAGAATGTACAACCTTTTATCACGGTGTTCAATGGTAATATCCACCCTGGGCGTTTCAGATGCGTTATATTTGATGGCGTTGGTCAGAAGATTCATCAGGAGCATTTCAAACAACGATGGATTGATCCGATAATAATACGATGATCCGGACGGACAGTGAACATAAATTTCGTCCTTGCGGAACATATCCGCATTGTTGTGCAGGAATCTCTTGATTTCGGCGACGATATCAAGCGTCAGAAATTCGCCGCCATAGCTCCGGCTCTCGATTTTAGCAATATTCAGAATACGGCTGACGGTGTTGGACAGGCGGGCGACATCCTGTGTCATGAAGCGGATGTATTTAATCTGGTCATCGCTGTAAAGGTGATATTTGAGCGCCGTATCCAGATAAAGTTTCAGAGATGTGACAGGTGTTTTTAATTCATGCGTGAAATTGTTGATAAAATTCTGCTGAAGCCGGTAGAGTTGATAAATTTTCTGCTGATAGACAAAAATGATGAAAATACCGATGAGAATGATGCCAACAAGAAGCGAGAGCACCAGAATAACTATCCACGTACGGGACTCCAGCACCTGATGCCTGTCCAGGTTAAATCGCAGCAGCATGGCGGAAAGCGCCGAGTTTACTTCCATATACCAGTAGATATAAAGAAACAGGGACGCCCCCAGCGCCAGTATGGATGCGACCAGAATGAAAATAGGATGTAAATACCATTTGGACTGCCTCACGGACGCTCTCCCCCAGCTTTCGGAAATCAGAAACAATATGCATTCAAGCCGGAGTTCATATCACCCATCCGAGGTTTTCACAACTCTCCACGCTGAAGGTAACAATTCCCTGTTGCGGATGCCTAACATCGATGCTCTCGTAAAAAGATGACGGTGGACATTGTTGCCAGGAAAATCATCAGCCTGCGGTGTTGGCGGACAACCGTAAAAATTGGAGGCAAGACCGCTATGAATATGAATTGCGGGGGGATGATCTGCAGATTATTCCCCCTTCGCTTCCTGCTTATTGTGAAAGGATGCTGTAGTTTTTGACAACGAAATAGATATTGCCGCTGGTGGAAAGATCCGGGCTGTACTGTAAATCCGCTGACACGTGTGTAACACCGTCGGAGAGCAGCACGTCAGGAATATGCAGAGACAGATCACTGCCAAGTGTTGACGGCGTACAGGAAGACGACGGATTATTGATGACACCGAAAGTTGTCAGCTTGAAGATTGTCCATGTCGGATATGTGACGTTATATGTATAAACCAGGTTCGCCCACAGCGACATCGTTCCCGCTGTCCCCGTATGGGAAAGATACGATATATTGAGTACGAATTTTTCATCCAGGGTCGCCGAGCAAACGGTTTTGATTTCTGACATCCGTCCTATCTTGGAAGTCGCGCTTTCAGCGAACCAGAGATTACCGTCCGGACCAACGATGATGCGTCTGGGGCCGCTGTTTGTGGAAATACCCGAAAACGATTCCGTGACAACCCCGGATGTCGTGATTTTCCCGATGCCGCCCTCCCTGTAATCGGTGAACCAGAGATTGCCATCCGGACCGCATGCAATCCCCCAGGGGCCGCTGTAAGCACCGAGTTCGACAGGAAATTCGGTAATGCTCCCTGACGGGGTGATTTTTCCGACAGCTCCGCCGTCATAATCGGTGAACCAGAGATTGCCGTCCGGACCCGTGGTGATTTCGACAGGAGCGCTGTAAGCGGCAAGCCCTGTGGTGAATTCGGTGATGACACCGGATGTCGTGATTTTTCCAATTGCCCCGGCGGTATAATCGGTGAACCAGAGATTGCCGTCCGGGCCTGCGGTGATTCCCATCGGATAACTGTTTACAGGAAGACCGGTGGTGAATTCGGTAATGACCCCGGACGTCGTAATTTTTCCGATGGCGCCGTAATCGGTGAACCAGAGGTTGCCGTCCGGGCCGAGAGTGATTTCAATAGGATTGCTGTAGCTGGGAAGCCCTGTTGAAAATAGGGTAATGACGCCGGACGTCGTGATCCTGCCAATGCCGCCCGTTACGGTGAACCAGAGATTGCCGTCCGAACCTGCGGTGATTCCTAGAGGATAGCTATTGGCCGAAAGTCCGTCGGAAAATTCGGTGATGACGCCGGATGTCGTGATACGTCCGATACGGTTGCCGGCCTGCTCTGTAAACCAGAGGTTGCCATCCGGGCCCGAGGTCATTCCCCAGGGGATGGCGCCGGCCGTAAGCCCGGAAGAAAATTCTGTTATGGTCTGGCATGCGGCATTTCCCGGAAATATCAGTACACTGCATAAAATCACAAAACAAAGAGCTGTTATCGCTCCTGAATATCGCATTTGTTTCATTGTCGTTTCCTTTCGCCATGGCGTGATCGTATGAATTCATTGCGGTTTACGATGGAAGAAACAGGCCGGAGACCGTTCCGGATCAATACCCTGAATCATCATACGTATCCGCGCCGGATGGGATGACGTCGGTCGTATCTATCTGGGCGGTGGGCGCCATGTTCCCCTGACCATCCTGATATTTGGGGGCGGCCAGAGCGCTGGAAAGTTCGGCCACCGGATACCATGCGTAGTTGTTGACAACCGCCTTGCGTTTGGTGATGCTTGTGGGCGTGACATTCAGCACCATGAGATCCCCCGCAATCACCACATCCCCCTGCGGATAATGATTGCGGATACTTTTAAAAGCCGATTTGATCGTATCATCCGTCGCCTGAAAATGGGTGGCCACCGCAAGTCTGGGGGCAGGCTGTATCTGACTGAGCATGTAGCCCAGAGCGCCTTGAGGCGTGTGGGAACTGGTTTGGACAGCTTTGGCAACCGTCAGAGCCTGCTGAAACCCAGAATCGGCATATGCTTCCGCAGGGGTTCGGTACCCCATATTTTTGGCCGCCCAGACTTCCGGGGGCACAACCATTTCGTGAATCAGAACCGTCACACCGCTTGCCTGTTTGATCAATTCATAGCTGGGTCTGGTATCACCGGTGAAAATGACGGACATGCCTTTCCATTCCAGCTTGTAGCCTATGGAGCCTTTTCGGGCGTGTATCATGGGGAAATGTGTGATTTTGACACCGGTGGTGGGGTTGTTGTAGGCAACGTTGTCATCGGTTTGATCGCCTTTTTTGGTCCAGTCCAGCTCGATCGGCACCAAAGAATAACCGCCGACACCATAGCCATCCGTATTGGTGGGATCGGGAGGTCCGATGGTGGGGACAATAGGCATCGGCGGCGCCGGGAGGCCCCAGTCCGTCTGAGTGGGCGGTGTCCAGTTTTTGTAACTGGTGGGAAGAAAGCTGAAACTCTCGGTGTGCCATCGCAGCATATCTCTGAATTTCTGACAGAAAACCTTGACGCCGTCATTGTCATACGTATAGGATGTATCGGTCGGATCTGTCAGGTAGGAAGGACTCTGCCCCCACACATACAGCGGCGTTTTGCGGTCTTGAGCCGGACCAAAGAGGTATATATGCGTCAGATCGCTCATGTGATCGCCGTGGAGGTGTGTGAGGAATATCTTGTCCATCTTCCGCATGGGAATGCCCATAGCGTTGTACTTGGCGACCACCCCGCTGCCGCAGTCGAATATGAATTGATCCAGCGCCTCACCGTTCTTCCCGCCGCCCACTTCGATGAAAACGCTGTTGCATTCCTGGGCCAGACGCGGCAGAAATGACGTCCCCAGGAAGGATATCCGTATTTCATTGTCAGCCAGTGTTTCCGTTCCGGGGCAGTATGTCGGCAGACGTTCGATGTAATCGTTGTTTGTCATCGGGTCGAGCGATTGTTGGGTGCAGTCGCTGGCGCTCGCGGTAACGGCCGTACCGGTGGCGACTCCGATGGCCATGCCTCCCAGGGTCATCCCCGACAGCTTCAGTATATCCCTTCTTGTAATGCCTTTTTCCATGTTGATCTCCTTTCTTGAGTGATGTGAACAGATTCCACCGTCCGTTCGGTTCATAAGATGTCTTCATCGCTGGCAGGGGCATGTTGCACAGACAGTATCTCTGTTGAGATCGCCGTCACCAGATCCTCGATGGTGAACAGATGGAGAAGCTTCCCGGACGGCAGCCATATTTTATGACGTGTCAGATCGATGCCTATCGGTACGATTTCCGGGTAATCCCGCGCCAACAAAGCAGCGAAATGAGGATACAGCGTCAGATCGAACAGAACCACCTGGGGGTAAGCCGCATCCATTTTTTTCAGACAATCCGCAGGGACTCCCTCGATACATATGATTCTGAATTCCGGTTTTTGCTGCAGGCATGCGCCGACAATGGATAACACCAAGTTATGGCCATAAAGCGCAATGGTTTGCTGTTTCATGGAACTGTTCCTGGAAATCGTGGGAAAAACGACAATGACCATGCCCGTTGAATTCAAGAAAAATGATGCGGCCGACTCCATGCAGCGCCGGTCGATTGGTTACAACGGGGCATGTTTGATTACATACCAATTCTTTCAGGTTGTCGCAATGTACCGGACGTACAGTTCAGGTACAGTCTGGAGAGGGAAAAAGTACAGGAACTCGAAAACCCGGGTTCCGGCGTATCGCGATACCGATCGATACGCTTTCAGTCCTTACGGATTTGCGCATCTGACTGCGGACTTTTTTTGAAATCGTCTGAAATCCATCTGGTTGCGAAGGCGTCTGGGCCGAAGTATTTGCTCCTGGCGTAATCTATCGCCTGGCGGCGGTTGTCCATGTGCAGCCGTTCGATGATTTCGCCCATGTGATATTTGATCGTTCGTTCGGACAGAAACAGTTTCGCTCCGATTTCCTTATAGGTCAGGCCCTCGGCGGCCAGGGACAGCACCTGCATCTGACGAGACGTCAGGGGATGCCGAATGGCGGTTTCCGATGTCTCCACCTCTTTTTCCCCGGTTTTTTGAGCGAACTCTTTCAGAATCCGGGCTGCAAGCCCTGAGGACAGGGGAGGCTCCCCCTTTGTCAGCCCTTCTATGAAGTTGAAAAATGTTTCGGTATCGCCGTTTTTGAGCAGATAGCCGAACGCTCCGTTCCGGATCGCCCCAAACAGGTTCTCATCGGTTTCCGACATCGTGAGCATGACCACCTTGATGTCCGGATGCCGTTCCCGGATTATCCGCATTGCTGTCACGCCATCGCAGACAGGCATGATAATGTCCATCAGAATCACGTCAGGGAGCAATGCATCTGCTTTTTCGACGGCGTCACGTCCGTTACAGGCCGTCCCCACCACATCGAATCCGCGGATGAGCAGAAGGTTGTTCAGTCCTTCGAGGAAGAGAGGATGGTCATCCACTATGAGAAATTTCATGACGCATCCTTTCTGCACGGTATCTGAACGGTTATCCGGGCGCCTTCGCCCGGGGCGGACGCCACTGCAAATCGCCCGCCCACACTTTCCGCGCGTCCCTGCATCGAGCGCAACCCAAAGGAATGATGGTGTTCCGCGGTTTCAAGATTGAACCCCTGTCCATTATCTTCGATCATGATGTGGAGCCAGCCGTCGCCGCCTGTCAGAAACACTTTCGCCACATCGGCTTTTCCATGCCGCCGTGCGTTGGAGAGCGCTTCCTGGAGAATCGGCTGCAACTGCGCTGCAACGGATGCCTCCACACATCCATGTTGTATTTCAGAAGATACGGTCAGCTCTGTATGAATGCCGTGATTCCGCCCGCAGGTTTCGAGGCAGTGTTTGACGGTTTCCACAAAACTGCGTTCTCCCGGAGGAAGCGTTTTAACGCCTGCCAGATAGGTTCGAACGGAATCTTTGGCATCCTGAACAACGGCGGATAGACGGCGCAGGTATAATGCGGCCTGGTGTGTCTCTCCTTTGGCGAGCAGTTCGCTTGCAGCACCGAGATGAAGCTGCATGGCGGCCAGAGTCTGGCCGATGCCGTCATGCAGTTCACGCGCCAGAAGTTCGCGTTCCTGCAGCATGGCCTGCGTTTTCTGATAATCCAGTATTTGTTCCTGAAACTGTTTTCGTTCAGTGATATCCTGAATCCAAACCAGTTGGCCGAGATGAAAAAACCTGTGGTCGCACAGGGGAGAGACAGAAACCTGATACCAGCGGTTTTCGGAATTTCCAAGGCGGATATCCCTCTGTCGTGTTTCCGGATTACGGATGATGTCCAAAAGATCGGCAAGCGCTTCCAGTACCGTTTCGATGCGACGCCCAATAGCTTTGTTCCGGATGATATTCAGCATCCGCTCCGCGGTTTCATTCAAATCGGCGATGCACATTTCGGTATCGATGACCATTATGGCAGCCGCCATCCGATCTACCACCGTATTGCGCGCCACCGGAACAACATCGAACATGTGAAGGCCGAAAAAAGCAAAGGCGTAGAACGGCAGAGCGATGTTCAGCGCCAGCACCATGGGATCGAGCGGTTTGAAGGGATTGTCGCCCGCTATATTGACAATGGAAGCAGCCCGCACCACTATCAGCGTGACAATCAGGCCGGCGGCAATCCACCGGTGACGCGGCGAACGTGTGAAAAGCCACATGAGTACAGCCAACTGGCCCAGGCTCAAGAACCATCCACAGGCAAGAGCCGCCCAGTGCGCTTCTCCTATGTTGGTGTGGATGACGCCGTCATAGTATATCTGTTTCCAAACAAGGTGATGTATTCCATTTGTCAGAATCAGGATTGCAAATATAACCGGAAGGATGCTCAGAAAAACGGACATACGTCGGGAAAGCCATTGGCCCAGCCCGGCATATGCAACTGCAAAGCAGAATCCCGCTGTAGCCATTGGAAGTATCAACGCTTTTTCACACTTGAACCAGAATATCCGTGAGATATTTTCTGTGGCGGATAGACGAAAGGCGTCGGATGCTATCCATAGAATGGCCAGCGCCATCAGAAAAGTGAAGGGAACTGCTCCGGGCGCCGTGCGGTTTTTAAACCCGTAAATACATAAAAAAACCAGAAACAAGAGAGGCGCCAGAACCGTCAGTAAATAGGGACCGTATTCGTAGCGCCACGCCATGGTTGATATCCTCGCCAAAAGACAGAAATTCGATGACCTTGAATCTTGACGGCTTCGTAAAAAGTTCGCAGGCAAGGCGCGCAAATCCTGAGGAATGAAGCGTACTTTTGGTACGCTGCAATGACGAAGGATGCGGCGCAACGCAGCATGCGGACTTTTTACGAA
>LKPX01000079.1 GCA_001443525.1 Desulfobacteraceae bacterium RAAP-1
TTGACATCCACTTCAGGAAGGTTGCCGGGAATATCTATCTTCAAATCGGTGCCCTCCTTACGGATTTGCGACTGGGTTAAAATCATGGATTCTTCAAGAATGGCGGAAACACGAGAGGGTCTTTTCTCTTTTCGCTTATCGTGCGCATAGGAAAGGAGGGTTTTTACGATATGGCCGATACGCTCCCCTTCTTTCACGATACGCGCTCCAATGTCTTTTTCCATGCCATCGGGGCTGCACTCATTGATCAGTATTTGGCCATAGTTGATGATGCCGGTGATGGGATTGTTGATCTCATGGGCAACGCCGGCTGCCAGCTCCCCCAGTGACGCCATATGACCTGCCGCCATCGCTTCCGCCTGTATCGCCATTTTTTCGGTAATGTCGCTCACCAGCAGGAGTACGCTGCCGACCCTCCCGCCTTCTTCGATGGGAAATGCCCTTTTGTCCAGTACTCTGCCGTTGCGGGTTTCAACCACACCCTGCTTTTCCGACGTATCAAAACATCGGATTACCGGACACTTCTCACAGGGAGCCGATCGGCCACATAACAAATGATAACAGGTTTGCCCCACCGCCTCGGATATCATCTCATTTAACAGGTAGGCATTCCCACGGTTTGCCCACATTATTTCCATATCGGGAGAAAGCAGTATCAGGGTATCGCTGATGGCGTTCAAGAGCGTACGGAATTCCTGCGAGAGTTTTCTATACTTCATTTCGTTTGCACTGATCTCGGCCGTGCGTTCCACCACCCGCGTCTCCAGTTCAGCGCGAGATATTTTAAGTTCTCCGATGAGCCGTTGCGTTTCCTCCGTCAGTTTGCGTTCGGTCAAATCCGTCACAACCACGCAAAATCTGAGCGTATCATTTATCGGCGCGGAATTGACCGAGAGCTGGACGGATATTTGGGTTCCATCGGCTGCATTGAAAAAATGTTCGGTTTTACAATTTGCATTTTTAGCCCGCAGAAGCAGGTCACGAATATCTTCGTGTTCGACGGATTCCACGTATTCCAGAATTGAGGAACCTGTCAACTTTTCCGAGGATGTTTTAAGCATCTCTGCAAACCGGCGGTTGCAGTAGAAAATAGTTCCGTCCTGCGCCAGAATAAGCGCCCCTTCATTCATACTCTGAACGAGGACACGATAGGTATAGTCGGCGCTTTCCAGGGTGTAAATGTGTTCGCCGTCCGGATCGGATACCACGAAGGCATCTACTTCCCCTTTTTTGATAGCGTGCAAGGTTTCTCTTGCTTCGGAGAGCTTCTCCTGCAACTGGTTTATCTCATATAAAAGTTCCTGTTTGGATTTTTTTTCCATGCCTTGGCATCTCGCATCAGCTTAAAAAACAAAGTCTATCCTCGAACAGGATTTTAGCCATTCTCTTTTTGGGGCGCAAGGTCGAGCCTTATAAGAATTTTTTCTTTATCCGACAAGTCGCCGATGAATCTTCGCAAGGGTGGCGGCAGTTCTTTAATGAGCGTTGGCGCTGCGATGATCTGTCGGTCTTTCGCCAGTTCCGGTTGCTGGTAAATGTCGATTATCTCAAGCTCATATCGCCCTTCGAGATGCTCTTGACAAATGATTTTAATATTCTCGATAGCGCGTAAGGACCTGGGGGTCATGCCGGTCACATATAAGCGAAGAAGATATGTCCCCTGTTTGATATCCTCGACAATCTGTTCGAGCTCCACCGTCGGTTCTTTGATCGTTGCATCATCCATTGCCGAATCCTTCCATTCAAGTCTCATTAAACGCGATCCGCTTTGCGAAGACGCCCCATTTTCTCACACATCAAAGCAATGGCTTTTCTCCGTTCTTCCTGTTGAGCGCTGGTCTTTTGATACTCTTCTTCTTCACTTTCAAAATCGGCCCGCAGGGTGGCGATCTGCATTTCGACGACCTGACGCTTGCGCTCTAATTCTCGCTTTTTACGTTCGGTTTCCTGCCTGCCTGCCACAAGAGCTGCTTTGTCTCTGGCTTCCTGGCCGGCGCGCGCAGCCCCCGTCAAGACACCCCCCTGGCCAATATAGACGTCCACCAGTTCAATACCCCTGTCCGTCAGCAAAAGCTCACGGACCTGATTGGAATGGTCCATGCCGCGAGATTTCAATATGTGCAGCAAGCGGTTGCGTTCGCCGTCAGCTTCAATATCACGCAGCAGCAACCAGGTGTCAATCAATGAAGAGATACCCTCTTCAGGCTGCTCAAGATGCGCGCCGCCCACTGTCAGACTGGTGAAAAAAGACGTTATCCGGTTTGCTTTCAAAAAATCAATCAATCGCATCAGCACGGATTTTACTTCAGCCGAACTGCCCACCGAAATGAGATTGGAGATGGGATCGATAATAATGACATGGGGCTTGAATTCGTTGATGAGATGATACATTTTTACCAGGTGCATCTCCAGACCGTAGAATGTCGGACGGATTCCGTGGAAGATCAGGGAACCGTTTTTTAACCAGGGCTCCAGGTCCAGGCCGATGGATCGCATGTTGCGAAGAATCTGATCCTGGGATTCCTCGAAAGCAAAGTACAGACATCTTTCACCGCTGCGGCCGGTTTCGGCTGCAAGATGCGCCGCCACACTTGTTTTCCCCGTTCCCGCAGTACCGGACAGGAGAATACTGCTCCCCCGAAAGTATCCCTTTCCGCCAAGCATGGTGTCCAGCCGCGGAATACCCGTTGAGATCCTTTCGGACGAAACCTTATAATCCAGCCCGATGGATGTCAGCGGTAACACCGAGATGCCGCTTTCATCTATCAGAAATGGATATTCATTGGTGCCATGGAGCGAGCCTCGGTATTTCACGACGCGTAACCGCCGTGTGGAAATCTGTTCCGTCACCCGGTGGTCAAGTTTGATGACACAATCGGATACATATTCTTCCAGACCATGGCGCGTCAGCATCCCGTCGCCTTGCTCTGCGGTGATTACGGCCGTTATCCCCTTATCCTTCAGCCAACGGAACAACCGGCGGATTTCCGACCTGAGAATGAGCGGATTGGGAAACCCCGAGAAAAGAGATTCCAGGGTATCCAGCACCACCCGCCTGGCCCCTATGGAATCAATGGCATGCCCCAGTCTGACAAACAGCCCCTCGAGGTCATATTCACCGGTTTCCTCGATTTCGCTGCGCTCTATGTGTACATAATCAATAATGACTTTATTTCGTGCTGTAAGCTCAACCAGATCGAAACCGATGGAAGCAAAATTTTTCGTCAATTCACCCTCGGACTCTTCAAAGGACATGAAAACGCCCGGTTCATTGAACTGGGTTGCTCCGCGGACCAGAAACTCCATGCCGAACAAAGTTTTGCCACAGCCGGCGCTTCCACAAACAAGCGAAGGACGCCCTTGCGGCAAGCCGCCCCCGGTTATTTCGTCAAAACCGCGAATACCCGTTAAAGATTTGGACAGTGGAATGAAAGAAACTTCCGAACCGATTTCCTGCATCTTGGCCTCCCTTTGATTGAACGGTGAGTCGGTGAATGGATAAATCGGTTGTCCTGTTCACCTCTTCACCGGCAAATCAATAACAACCCTGGTGAATTCCCCATGGCTGCTCTCAAAGCTGAGGCGTCCGCCATGATCCGTGATGATTTTATGCGTGATGCTCAGCCCCAGCCCCGTCCCTTTTCCGAACGGTTTCGTGGAAAAGAAAGGCTTTGTCAACACGGAGAGTTCAATGGCGGAAATTCCCACCCCTTGATCGTAAAATGTGATTCTTACATACGGGGAACCGCTGATCATCACGCTTTCACCGGTGATCTCGAAGCGTTTATTTTTATGCCTTTCCGGATATTTCTCATTTAAAGCGTAGCGCGCATTGTTGATGATATTTATGAAACACTGCTGAATCTGCTGAAAGTTGACATCCACTTCAGGAAGGTTGTCGGGAAAGTCTATCTTCAGGTCGATACCCTCTTTCCGGATTTGCGCCTGGGTTAAAATCATGGATTCCTCAAGAATGGCAAAGACGCGAGTGGGCTTTTTACTTTCACGTCCGTCGCGCGCATAGGAGAGGAGGGTTTTTACGATACGTCCGATACGCTCGCCTTCCTTGACAATGCGCTCTCCAATGTCCTTCTCCGAGCTGTCGGGCCTGCACTCATTGATCAGTATTTGCCCATAGTTGATGATGCCGGTGATGGGATTGTTGATTTCATGAGCAACTCCGGCAGCCAACTCTCCCAGTGAAGCCATGTGACCGGCCACCATCGCTTCCGCCTGCATCGCCATTTTCTCGGTAATATCACTCACCAGCAGGAGAACGCTTCTGACCTTCTCTGCCTCCTTGATGGGGAAGGCTCTGATATTGAGAACCGCCCCATTGTGGGGGATGATGACAACTTCCTTTTCGGCCGTATCGAAACATCTTGTTACCGGGCAGTCTTCAGAGGTGAGGAAACAACCATGCAGTAATTGATAACAGTATTGCCCAACCGCATCGGATGCCGTCTCATTCAACTCCAAAGCGCTTCCACGGTTTGTCCACAATACTTCCATTTCGGGAGAGAGCAGGATCAGGGTATCGCTGATGGCATGTAAAAGGGTATCAAATTCCTGAGAGAGTTTTTTATACTTCCCTTCATTTTCGCTAAGCGCGGCCGTGCGTTCCTCCACCCTTCTTTCCAATTCGTCATGAACCTTGATGAGCGCCTCTTCGGCCGCTTTCCGGACAGATATGTCGGTTACTGAAGTCCTGCACAACTCGGCGCCATTGATATTCTGCACCCAGATACTATCTAATTGTACATAATATTCCGGGCCGCTCCGTGCTATCAGTTTCAGTTCACAGGTTCGCCGTTCTCTGGTTTTAAAAACCTGATCGAGGTGCGACATAAACCTGTCTCTGTCAGGAGTTGCTGCATAAAGCCAAAAAGGGGTGTTGATCAGGCGGCCTCTTTCAATACCCAGCTGGCCGGCAAAGGAGAGGTTTGCTTCCTGGATGAGACCATTTCTATCTGAAGTAACGTAGCCGACCGGCGCAAAGTCATAGAGATCGGCGTATTTTTCCAGCGTTTCGCTGAGCGCCTCCTGGGCATTGCGGAGATCTTCGTTCTGCATCTGCAACTCAATCTGATGAACCTGTAACTCATGAAACACCCCCCGGTCATCTGGTTTGGCAATGGTCCGGGTGATTTGGGATGCACTTTCCCTGCTGCGTTCCTCTGCAAGGCGGCGCAAGCCTTCAGCGCGATCTTCACCGGATTTATGTTTGGTCATACTTGATGCCCTCGTAAATAGTCCAATTCCAGATAGCTTTGATCGCAAAGACCCCAACGGGTTTTGACTGTAACCTGTGTATTCATAAAACGCAACGCTTCTGTTGCAGGCCACGCTCTTTCTATATCAAAACGCATCCCCTGCACGATGCTGTTATCGATATAACTATTTGTTATAATAATATAAATTTTATACAAAATACTATATGGCTTTTGGGCATGGAACTTGCTCTAAGATAATTCAGGATAACTGGACAGAAGCGCCAGGCGAACCCGTACCAGAACACCTCAACTTTTTTAAATAAACAGAAAGGGCTAATCATGGAAATCAATCAACGTTTTATGGATGCAATGCTGGACGCGCAGGTAAACATCACGCTGAAAATTGCCGAACAGAAGGACTATCATCTGCCATCCGTCCTGCCCCGCATGTACGCAGGGCAGGAGGAAACCCAGGATATCCGGCGCGAAGTATCGGGCGATCTGAAAGTCTATCGTAAGATAGGAGGGTACACATGAAAGAAAAACCGTTGCCCATTTGATGGCAGCAACTATCAGCGGGAAGAGATTTTCAAGCCAGACTGGATGCCATTCGGAGAGATTATTTACGGATGACGGGTGGAAGCAGCCCCCCCACGCACGAAGAGACAGCAGACATTTCCCGCCGGCTTGATTTATTGGAAATCAATCTAAACCGGTATCGATAGACTTTTTCAATAAATCGGAATCCAGAGTTGGCTTTCTGGATCAGTGAGAGGGTCCCTCCTGCTCACAACACCATAGCCCATGCGGGCTATGGTGTTCTCGATTAATTTTTTTCATGTGGTTTGCATTTTGTGGGGAATTTTATGAATACCTCAAAACACGGAATCAACCCTGTCGGCGCCACTGCACCCGACTCGATGCAGGTTCTGCACGACCAGGCGGAGAAAAAACTTCTGACCCTGAAAAATTTGCTGCCGGAGACGATCGGTCCGGAGGACACTCGGCGGCTTGTCCACGAACTTCGCGTACGCCAGATCGAACTGGAAATGCAGAACGAGGAGTTGCGACGGACCCAGGAGGAACGCGAAGCATCGCAAGCGCGGTACATGGATCTCTACGACTTCGCGCCGGTGGGTTATGTGACCGTGAGTGAAGCGGGGTTGATCCTGGAAAGCAACTTCAGTGCCGCGACTTTACTGGGCGAGTCCCGAGACAGACTGATCGGGCAGCCGTTGACCCGTTTTATCCTGCCTGAGGAACAGGACATCTACTACCATCACCGCAAGCAGCTCTTCGAAACAAGAGAGTCGCAGAAATTCGAACTGCGACTGTTGCGGCCGGATAGCCCTCCATTCTGGGCGCGACTGGATGAGGCTGTGACCACGGACGGCGAGATGTGGCCGCTCGTCAGCCGTGTTGTGATAAGCGATATCACTGACCGCAAGTGTGCGGAGGAAGAGAGACTGGGGCTCAATCGTAAACTCCAGCAGGCCCGGAAAGCCGAAAGTCTTTCGCGCATGGCCGGCGCCATCGCGCATCACTTTAACAACCTGCTGGGGGCTGTGATGGGTAACCTGGAACTGGCAATGAACGATTTACCCATAGATGCCGCCGTACCCAGAAGGAACATAGGCCAGGCATTGAAGGCTTCCCGCCTGGCAGCGGAGGTGAGCACACTGCTTCTGGCGTATCTCGGTCAGCGATCGAGCGACAAGCAGCCGCTGGATATTGCCCAGACATGCAGGGAAGCTCTTCTCACGCTTAAAATGTCAATCCCATTAAATGTAGTGCTTCAAACGAGTTTTATTGATTCCAGACCCATCGTACAAGCCGATGCCGCTCAAATGCGGCAGATTCTCATCAACCTGGTTACCAATGCCTGGGAGGCCGTGGGGGATGGCTGCGGCGAGGTGCGTGTATCTACTGGCGTGATCTCTGCCAGGGATATCGGGGACACGCCCGTGTTTCCGGTGAACTGGAAGCCGACAACAGAAGATTATGCATATCTGGATGTCTCTGATACAGGATCCGGAATGGATGGCGAAACCCGAGAGCGGATATTCGATCCATTTTTCTCTACGAAATTCACCGGTCGAGGTCTCGGACTGGCTGTCGTCGAAGGGATCATCCGCGCCCACGAGGGCGCTGTGACCGTTCAGAGTACTCCCGGGCTGGGTTCTACTTTCAGAGTTCTGTTGCCTCTGTTACGCTGCGAGGTTCAGTCCTGGCGATCGGACCGGAAGGTTGCCATAAACCTGCCGGAAGGCGCAGGCAAAGTGCTGGTGGTCGAAGATGAACCCATGGTTCGAGAGGTCTCAAGGGCCATGCTGGAGCGAATCGGCTTAAAGGTGTTGACAGCCGCCGATGGCATCGAGGCGGTAGAAGTGTTTCGGGAACACCCAAATGAAATCGCCTGTGTACTGCTGACCTTACCATGCCCCGCATGAACGGCTGGGAGACGCTGATGGCCCTTCGAGAGTTGCAACCCGGTATCCCGGTCATCCTGGCCAGTGGCTACGATCAGTCAGAGGCGATGGCGGGCAAACACGCAGAAAAGCCTGATGCTTTTTTGCACAAGCCGTATCAGATGGCGGAACTGAAGGCCGCAGTGCTTTCGGTCGTCGAGTTAAACCGCTAAGCACCTGTCACCTCATCATCGATGGTTTTGCGGGTCTTGATCATGACCCGCAGGTTTTTATTGTAATCTTTATAAAAGCTGATAAAAATAGGCAGAAAAGATTCTGAAAGCACTCACGGAATCTTTTGGACGTGCCGATGTGTGGTTGGGGTGCATGATAAAAAAGGAGGCTGTGATGCTGGATTTTATCAAAAAAACCATGTTGACGGGTATTGGTCTTGCGCTTAAAACCAAGGATGAACTGGAAGATTGGGTGAAAGAGGTCGTAAAAAAAGGAGAAATGACGGAAAATGAGGGCCGAAGTTTTCTGGAAGATATGAAGAATAAATCTCAAAAAGCCCAGGAAGATTTCGAGGACAAGATCGAAACCAAGTTCAAGGAACTACTCAAAAAGGCGAATATCGCCACCCGTGATGAGATCAATGAGATGAAACAAGAGATCGAGGAACTGAGGAAAACGCTTGGTTCCAAATAGCCCCGCGTGGAGGATGGCGTTGCAGGTAGTCCGGTCGTTGAAACGCGACTTATTTTTTTAATAATTGCGCATCGCGATTCTGAATTTTCTGCTTTGCTGTCTCAAAACCATGTGGATATTTCCCAGAATTTTTTTTACAAGTGAGCTATATGACGTCCTGCAACATCCGTTTTAATGACAATGGTGTATTGACAGTGCCTGACAACCCGGTGATTCCATATATCGAAGGTGACGGCACAGGCCCTGATATCTGGCGCGCAACCCGAAAAGTTGTGGACGCCGCCGTACAGACCGCATATTCCGGAAAACGACAGATAGAGTGGCGTGAAATTTACGCAGGAGAGAAAGGGTTTAATCAGACCGGTGAATGGCTTCCGGAACAAACTCTTGACGCCATCCGGGAGCATGTGGTCGCCATCAAGGGGCCGCTGACCACTCCGGTCGGCAAGGGCATTCGGAGTGTGAACGTTACGATTCGCCAGAAACTGGATCTCTATGCCTGCATTCGTCCGGTGAGCTATATTCAGGGCGTTCCGAGCCCCATGAAGCATCCTGAAAAAGTCGATATGGTTATTTTCAGAGAAAATACCGAGGATGTCTATGCGGGCATTGAATGGCCGTCCGGCAGTCAGGACGCAGAAACCGTCATCCGGTTTTTAAATCGTACGATGGGAACTCAGATTCCGGAAAACGCCGGTATCGGTATCAAGCCCATGAGCCCTGAAAACAGCAAGCGTCTGGTGGCGCGGGCCATTGCTTATGCCATAGAACACCACCTGAAGTCGGTGACACTGATGCACAAGGGGAATATCATGAAATACACTGAAGGCGCCTTTCGTCAGTGGGGGTATGAAGTGGCCCGCGAGCGTTTCGGAGACGTCACCATTACCGAAAAAGAGCTGACGGAGGTTTATGGAGGCGTTCAGCCTGAGGGAAAAGTTGTCATCAAAGACCGCATTGCCGATATGCTGTTCCAGCAAGTGTTGCTCAGGCCGGACGAATTTCAGGTCATCGCCACTCCCAATTTAAACGGCGATTACCTTTCAGATGCCTTAGCGGCTCAGGTCGGTGGACTTGGCATGGCGCCCGGCGCCAATATCGGCGACAAATGCGCTGTTTTTGAAGCCACGCACGGAACGGCGCCCAAATACGCCGGGCAGGACAAGGTGAACCCCGGTTCTCTGATTTTGTCCGCAGCCATGATGCTCACCTATATGGGATGGGAAGAAGCTTCGGATATCCTTAAAAACTCGCTCCAGGCAACCGTACACGCCGGAGTGGTGACGTATGATCTGGCGCGTCAGATCGCCGGCGCTTCGGAAGTATCCTGCTCCGGGTTTGCGGAAGCCATGATTCAACGTATGGGAGCTATGGCCTGAAACGCGTTTTCAAAGCGCTTGCAGAGGCTGTCTTTCCCCGCAGATGCCTGATGTGTGGAGATTTTCTTCGTTCAGACGCTCATCAGGCCGATTTTACAGATGAACCGCTCATCGCTGTTTTCAGGCAGACGATGGGCGGTTTGCTGTGTGAAGCCTGCCTTTCCGGGTTTCAACCGGTGGAGCCTCCGTTTTGCCTGATGTGCGGAATAAAATCCGCGGCTTTTGAGGCGGAGGATCAGCTTTGCAATGCGTGTACCCAAAGCCCTAGAAATTTTTGTCAGGCGCGGGCGGTCGGCGCTTATGAAGGACCGCTCAGGGCGCTGATTCATGATTTCAAGTTCAGAGGCCGGATTCATCTGGCAAAACCATTGGGATTTCTGCTGGCATTTATTCTGAAGCGGGAATATGGCGACAGATTTCCGGAACTTCTGATTCCGGTGCCGCTGCATATCCGGAAACACCGGCTGCGGGGGTTCAATCAGACATATCTGCTGGCCGTTCATATGGTAACATGGCTGCAAAACTCAAAATCCGCCAACCTTCCTGCCGGATTTCTTCAGCGTGAACTGTTGCAACGCTTCCGCTGGACGGATTCGCAGACCGGACAGGGAAAAACCGGCCGAAGAACCAATATCGCCGGGGCGTTTCAGGTTGTATTTCCCGAAAAAGTATATGGAAAGCACATCCTCGTTATGGATGATGTCTATACCACCGGATCGACGGTGGATGAATGCACCCGCGTACTGCTGGCAGCGGGTGCGCATCGTGTGGATGTGCTGACACTGGCAAGGACTTTATGACATGATATATCGGCAGAACGACGCCATTTCCTTTTTTCAGTTTCCGCATCTGGCTGAATTTGCGGAATTGAGACACGGTGTGTTCACCCGGCTGGGCGGAGTCAGTACAGGGGATTTTCACAGTCTGAACGTCAGCATGTCCGGCGGAGACGAGGCTTCCAATGTGATTCAGAACCGTCTGGCGGTTTCCCGATGTATGGGAGGGACGGAGTTGGTGTTTCTGAATCAGGTTCATGGGATTGATGTGATCAATGTCCGTGAAAGTGGCGCTGCGGCTGAAGCAGGCGGCTTTAGTGCAGGTTCCGGTGACGCGCTGATCAGTCGGCTCCCGGGTGTTTCCATGTTGATTCAGACTGCGGACTGTCAGTCCGTGCTGATTTTCGATCCTGTCCAGAGGGCCGTTGGCAATGTTCATTCCGGATGGCGCGGAAGCCTTCACAATATTATTGGACGCACAGTTCAGGCCATGATAGAGGCGTTTGGAACCGATCCCGCTACACTGCTGGTGGGTGTCGGCCCATCACTTGGCCCCTGCTGCGCCGAGTTTATTCATTATCACACGGAAATCCCCAGACATTTCTGGTCATATAAAAACAGTGCGGACCACTTTGATTTCTGGGCCCTCAGCAGAGATCAGCTGACAGAAGCAGGGATCCCTGACGACCATATTGTTTTCAGTAATTTATGCACCCGGTGCCGGACAGATCTTTTCTTTTCTTATCGAAAGGAACATATCACCGGCCGCTTTGCCGCAGTAATTGGACTGGTATGAATATAGACAACGCTACGATATTATGGAACCGTTCCGTCGCCCCATCCTGCTATCGGATCGGACTGACCACATCTGCTTACTATGCCTTTGCGAATCCCGGCCAGTTTGTCATGTTACGGCTTCCGGATCGCTCTGAGCCTCTCCTGCGCCGTCCATTTTCGATTCATCGTATCATTGACGCCGGAACCGGCGTTCAGGGCATCGAAATTCTCTATAAAGTGGTAGGCAGGTTTACTCGAAAGTTGTCATTTTGCCAGCCCGGCGATATTGTGGATGTTCTAGGGCCTCTGGGACACGGATTTTCTGTTTCTGACACCTGCACCCGCATCTATATGGCAGCCGGTGGCGTCGGGGTTGCGCCGTTATATTTCCTGGCGGCATCGCTCGATAAACGCCGCTTTGACCTGTCTCAGTGCCATATATTTCTGGGCGGAAGATCTAAAAGCGATATCTTGTGTGAAGCGGAATTCGCCGCGCTGAACCTGCCGGTGCATGTCTCGACAGATGACGGCAGCTATGGTGACGCCTGTCTCTTGACCCATCCCCTGGAAGCACTTGTCAAAGAGCAGCCGCCGGACATCATTCTGGCCTGCGGGCCGACCGGTATGCTGGCCTGCGTGGCCGGTATTGCCGAAACGTTTCACGTTCCCTGTCAGGTCTCTATTGAAACCATCATGGCCTGCGGCATGGGGGCCTGTCTGGGATGTGCGGTTCAGGGAAAAGACACCGGCCCCAAAAGACTCCATGCCTGTCTGGATGGCCCCGTCATCGACAGCCGTTTGCTGGATTTTGGGGAACATATGGATTAGTCCGTCATTGACGGCTTCGCAAACAATATAAAATTGTTTGCAGTTTCATCTGCAATCAACCACCGATAGAAGACATTCTTCCTGTAATATCCACGGATGCGGCAGCGTTTAGCATGTGATGTTTGCCTTTCATTCTGGCGGCCATCAGGAAAGTATCCGCCAGCGCGGTGTCCGATGCGCCGGAACGCAGAGATGCCCGGATGTCTTCCTGATGGTCGGACAGCAGGCAGGAGCGGATCTGGCCGCTGGCGGTCAAGCGGAGACGGTTGCAGGTGTTGCAGAAGTGATGGCTCATGGCGCTGATGAATCCGATTTCGCCGACAGCGCCGTCAAATCTGAATCGTTCGGCGGGTCCGTCACTGAGCTGATGTCCGACAGGAATCAGATTTCCGATATGCTCCGTGAGGCGCTGCTTGATTTCCGGCGTATAAAGAGGATGGGTATTCCGTTCTCCGGAAAAGCCCACCGGCATGTATTCGATAAAGCGGAAGTGAAACGGATACTGGAAAGACAGCCGGGCAATATCCTCCAGCTCGTCATCGTTGATGCCTCGCAGCGCGACAGTATTGATCTTGATGGGAGACAGTCCGGAGCGAAACGCTTCCTGAATGCCCTCCCATACCTGATCGAAGGCGCTGATGCCGGTAATCCGCCGGAATCTGTCCGGTTTCAGGGTATCGAGACTGATATTGATACGCCGCAGTCCCGCTTCCATCAGGGCTTTAATATGCGCCTTCAAAAAAACGCCGTTGGTGGTCAGAGATATGTCCTGAATACCGGAAATCTGGTGAAGTTTATGTAAAAAATCGTCAACGTCTTTTCGCACCAGAGGCTCTCCGCCGGTGATTCGCACCTTGGTGATACCCAGGCTCACCGCAATACGTGTCAGACGAAGGATTTCCTCATAGCTCAGAATATCTTCATGGGACAATCGGGGGATATGGCCGCCGGGAGAGCAGTAAAGACACCTTAGATTACAGCGATCCGTGATGGAAATTCTCAGATATGTCAGGTTTCGGTTGTAGGTGTCCGTCAGTTTCATGTATTCCTGTACCGCAAGATCATTTCCTTCCAAAATATTCCAACACAGCATCACAAAGCCCTGGAATCGTAAACGTCCGGGCGGTAATCTGAACGTCAAGCCCCAGAGATGCCGCGGTCTCGGTGGTGACAGGGCCGATACTGGCCAGGGTCACATGCTGCAGCAGCCCGGCAATTTTCCCTTCCGGCAGCAGGGATACGAAATTTTTCACTGTGGAGGAGCTGGTGAATGTTACCAGATCCACTTCCCGGTTTTCAAAAAGCGCGACAAGGCGGTCTGCGTGATCCCGGACGCTCCGGGTGTGATACACCGCAATATCGTCCACCACTGCCCCCATGCGGACCAGTTCATCCGGAAGCACCGTTCGGGCTTCCCGCGCACGCGGCAGCAGGATTTTTTTGCCGGAAATATTTTCGGATTTGAAAGCATCCACGATGGATTCCGCGCGATAGGTTTCCGGAACGATATCGCTGCAAAGTCCGTACTGCTTCAGTTGCTGCGCGGTTGCCGGGCCGATGGCGGCGGTGTGCAAATGCCCGAGCGCGCGGGCATCTCGGCCTTTTGCGAAAAGCCGTTCAAAGAAAAAACGGACGCCGTTCACGCTGGTGAAAACAATCCAGTCATAGGAGGCCATCTGATCGATGGCCGCATCGAGCGCGCCGGTGTTTTCGGAAGGTTCCACCTGAATGGTGGGAAACTCCAGACAGTTGGCCCCCAGTCCGGACAAGGCGCTGACCAGATCACTGGCCTGCTCGCGGGCGCGGGTCACGATAATGGTTTTGCCGAAAAGCGGACGGTTTTCAAACCATTTCAGGCGATCACGCAGCGTCACCACCTCGCCCACCACGATGATGGCAGGGGATGACAACCCGGCTTCCGCAACACGGGTGACAATGGTATCCAGTGTTCCGGTAACGGTCCGCTGGCGATATGTGGTTCCCCATTGAATCAGTGCGATGGGTGTGCTGGAAGGCTTGCCGTGCAGTGTCAGATGATGGACGATGTGGGAAAGATTTTTAACCCCCATCAGAAATACGATCGTTCCCATGCCGGAGGCCAGTGCCTGCCAGTTGATGCTGGATTCATTTTTGGCTGGGTCTTCATGACCTGTCACCAGCGCCAGGGTCGATGTGAAACTGCGGTGGGTCAGGGGAATGCCGGCATAGGCCGGCGCAGCAATGGCGGATGTCACTCCGGGAACGATTTCAAACGGGATGCCTTCATGCAGCAATACCTCAGCTTCCTCGCCGCCCCTTCCAAAAATAAATGGATCGCCGCCTTTCAGCCGTGCGACTGTGCTGCCCGCTCTGGCTTTTTCAACAATCAGCGCATTGATTTTATCCTGAGACAGTGTATGATCCGCGCCTTTTTTCCCCACATAAATGATTTCCGCATGGGCCGAAGCAGACGCCAGAAGCGATGGCGCCGCCAGATAGTCATAGATTACCACATCCGCATTCCGGATGCAGTCAAGTCCTTTGACGGTGATCAGCCCCGGATCTCCGGGACCTGCGCCGATCAGATATACCTTACCGGTTGACTGGTTCATGAGTTATCTCTAATAGTCTGTAACGACACTGTGATTGTATGGTGCATCGTTCGAAGCCAAAGCTCAGGATGCGGATGATGCCAGTATTTCATCGAGCAGTCTGCCAGCGCCTCTGGACAGCAGCTTTTCCGCCAGTTCAACGCCAAGCGTTTCCGATGCGGCTGAATCTCCGGCGACAGTATCCCTGATAATGACATTGCCGTCTATGGACGCCACCAGCCCCTGCAGCGTCATGACGGTACCGTCCGTTTTTCCGAAGGCGGCTATCGGGGTCTGGCAACCGCCTTGCAGCCGGCGTAAGAATGCCCGTTCTCCCAGCACAACGGCACGGGTTTGGGGATGATCCAGCTCAGCCGCCACAGACGCCGTCTGAGGATCACTGCTGCGAATTTCGATACACAGCGCGCCCTGCCCCACGGCTGGCAACAACAGGGTTTCGTCCAGAAACTCCGTAATGCGGGAATCAACCCCCAGACGTATGATTCCGGCCGCAGCCAGAATAATGGCGTCCATGTCCGGATTCTCAAGTTTTTTCAAACGGGTATCCAGATTTCCCCGCAGCGGGACGATGTGAATGTCCGGCCGGATATGACGAATCTGTGCGGATCTCCGCAGGCTGCTGGTGCCGATATGCGCGCCAGTTTTCAAACGATGCAGAGGCAGGTGTTCGCGGGATATCAGCACATCCAGCGGATTTTCACGTTCAGGAATTGCGGCAATATGCAGACCGGACGGAACATCTCCGGGCATGTCCTTCATGCTGTGAACCGCCATATCGATGTCGCCGGCAAGAAGAGCTTCCTCGATTTCCTTGACGAACAATCCCTTACCGCCGATTTTTGCCAGCGGCGTATCCAGAATTTTATCGCCTTTGGTTTTGATGATCTGAATCTCGACCGCAATATCCGGACGCCGGGACTCAATCTGCCGTTTTACCCAGTTTGCCTGCCAGAGCGCCAGTTTGCTGCCGCGGGTTCCGATGTTCAGATGCGAAGATGCCATCAGTGACCGCATCCCGCACAGCTCGAAGAACTGCACCCGCTGCAGGAAGACCCTGCGGATGCGGATGAACTGACGGTCTCCCCGGTGCTGCCCTTGCTCACAAAACCGCAAGCCGACAACAAACGGGAAACTTTCGGGCTTTTACAGACCGGACAACAGTCTGGTTCCTGATTTCTGAATACCAGATATTCAAAGTCTTTCTGGCATTCCTGGCAGTGATACTCATAAATAGGCATGATTAGCTCCTTTTTATTTCCGCCAGCAACTTGTCAAGCCGCCGGCGATATATTTCATTTTCCGGTGCAATGGCCACGCTCTGCTGGCAAAACAGCAAGGCGATTTCCGGATTTTCTCCGATGACATCATACAGGTGCCCGAGCATGGAGAACGACTCCGCATCCTGAGGGTTTATTTTGACGGCGCGGCTATAAAGCGCCGCTGCGTCGTGAGGCATTTCCAGAGACGCATAACACGCCGCCAGGGTACGAAGCGCGTTTCCGGAATTAGGTCTGAAATGAAGCGCTTTTTCTAAGAAAGACCGGGCCAGCTGCGGTTCTCCGGATTCCAGATACAGTTTTCCGGCAAGAAGCGCTACCTCGAAAACGCCGTCATCGACGGCCCACGCCTTCAGCAAATATGCCAGAGCCGATTCCCGGCGATCCGTCAACAGATAAATTACGCCGGTATTGTACAGGGCCATCATTTCATCAGGTTTCAAGGTAAACGCCGCGTGAAATTCAGATTCAGCGGCTTCGTACATTTTCAGAACGCCGTAACAGACGCCAAGACTGTTATGCATATTGGCGTCACACGGATCCAGCAGCAGCGCTTTCTGAAACGCTTCGGCAGCTCCGGTCACATCACCGGACTGATACAACTCATCGCCGGCAATGTTCAGACTGAGGGCGGACGTCGCCCCATCGGCCGCAGAATAAGATTCGCCGCTGCCGGTATTCCGCATGGCGTCTGCGGGATTTGAAAACATGAAAATCCGGCATAGATTTTCAGACAGATCGTCAATACCGGTATCCGGCTGTGGTAATATCTTCGATATCATGACAGTCCTTCATTCAAAAACCTGACAACAGCTTCACAAATTTCTGAAAGCTCATCGTCTTTTACAGTGCGCATATCCATCAGCAGAATATCGCTTTCAATTCTGGCTATAACAGGGGGAGACTGTTTGCGAAAGAAAGTTTCAAGAGAATTGACGGACGCGCCTGTCACCTGAATACCCACACACACCGTAGGAATCTCCAAAAGCGGCAGCGATCCGCCGCCCGCCCTTGAAGATAAGGCATGTCGGGTAATGGTCAACCTGGACTCCGCAAGCGCCGACAAAAGCGCATACAATCTGTCTGCACGGCTTTGAATGTCCTGAAGCGGCATGGTCAGCATCTGAAGTGTGGGGATGGCTTTTACTGCTGTTTCCGGATCCCGGTAAAGCCGCACCGTAGTTTCCAGAGCTGCCAGCGTCAGCTTGTCGATCCGCAGCGCCCGCGTGAGCGGATTCTGCTTGATGGCGTCCAGAATGACTTTACTGCCCAGAATGATACCGGCCTGAGGTCCTCCCAGCAATTTGTCGCCGCTGAATGTCACCACATCCGCGCCGGACGCTACCGATTCCTGAACCGTAGGCTCTCTGGACATTCCATAGCGGGAAAAATCAATAAATGTGCCGCTGCCCAGGTCTTCCATAACCGGAATGCCATGCTGCCTGCCGAGCGCCACGAGATCGTTCAGGGATACCGACGCCGTAAAGCCCATGACCCGGTAATTGCTGGTATGTACTTTCAGCAGAAGCCCGGTATTGTCCTGAATGGCCTGAACGTAATCTTTCAGATGTGTGCGGTTGGTTGTGCCCACTTCTTTTAGGATAGCGCCGCTTCTGGACATGACATCCGGGATCCGGAAGGCGCCGCCGATCTCCACCAGCTCGCCCCTGGAAACCACCACTTCGCGTCCCCGGGCCAGCGTATCCAGACACAGCAGCACCGCAGCAGCATTGTTATTGACCACCATGGCCGCCGGGCTGCCGGTGATTTCGCACAGAATATCTTCTACAATCCGGTAGCGGGACCCCCGTTTGCCGGTATCCAGATCAAACTCCAGATTGGAATATCGTCCCGCCACTGCATGCAAATGGTCGATAGCCTCACTGGCCAGGAGCGACCGGCCCAGATTGGTATGCACGACAACCCCTGTCGCATTGATCAGCGGCGCCAGGTTGACGGACATGGCGGCGGATACGGCTGCTTTGATTTTCCGGATGACGTTTTCATCCATCAGTTCTTCGGCGGTCGTTTCATCATGACGGCTCAGAATGGCTGTACGCAATTCTTCAATAACGTTTCGGACCGATCGTGTAATGACGGCTCTGGGAATTTCCTGGAAAAAACAGTCTGATTTGATAATCTCCAGCATCCGGTCAACGCCTGGAAGCAGACGCAACAATCGCTGCCGGGTTTCTGCAAGTTCTGTCATATGTTACCCTGTGTTACCTGTGGACTTTTATTTTCCAAATAGGTAACATATCACTTTTAAGTCAACGGCTTCAACAGATTTATTTACCCGTACCGCCTGAAAAAAGGCGTCGATGGGAAGGGTTTTTATCAACACTATCCGGCATAAGGAGGCGCATGCAGAATATTCTTGTAACGGGCGGCTGCGGTTTTATCGGTTCTAATTTCATCCACTATCTGTTTTCCGATTCGGGCTATACGGGACGTATTATCAATGTGGATTGTCTCACCTATGCGGGTAATCCGGAAAATCTTGCGGATATCGCAGCTCGGTTTTCGGAACGCTATATTTTTGTAAAGGCGGATATTTGCGACAAAGCAGCCATGTCCGACGTGTTCCAAAAATTCCGGATCGATGCTGTCTGTCACTTTGCCGCAGAATCGCATGTAGATCGTTCCATTGTGGCACCCGATGCGTTCATCAAAACCAACATTAACGGTACGTTCACGCTGCTGGAGCTGGCCAGACAGAACATGAATCAGGTAGCTCTGTTTCATCACGTCAGTACGGACGAGGTTTTTGGCTCTCTGGGCAAAGACGGTTATTTCTGTGAAACCACCCCGTATGATCCCAGCAGTCCCTATTCCGCTTCCAAAGCCGCATCCGACCATCTGGTCATGGCCTACAGCCGGACATACGGATTACCGGTAACGCTTTCCAATTGCTCCAACAATTATGGTCCCTATCATTTTCCGGAAAAGCTGATTCCCCTCATGATATTGAATGCGCTGAACGGAAAGCCTCTGCCGGTCTATGGAAACGGACAGAATGTGCGAGACTGGCTGTATGTGACCGATCACTGCCGGGCCATCTGGCAAATCATGCAGCAAGGAAAACGTGGCGATACCTACAACATCGGCGGCCGGTGTGAAATGACTAATCTGAATGTAGTGGAGCGTATCTGTGATGAAATGGACAGGATGCTTCCGGATACCAGCGCCGGCTCCCGAAGAAGACTGATCACCTTTGTCAAGGACAGGCCCGGCCACGATCTCCGGTATGCCATTGACTGCTCCAAAATTGAACGAGAATTGGGATGGCATCCTGCAGAATCGTTTAAAACCGGCATTCGCAAAACCATCCGCTGGTATCTGGACAACCAGAAGTGGGTGCAGCGAATCACATCCGGTGAGTATCTCAGGTGGATCGAACGCCAGTATTCGAGTTAAAGGATATTAACAAACTGCATGGCAGCACTCGCACTGCATCCCTCGACAGGTACGCCTCCTTCCTATCTCATTTCGCATTCAAGGCAAATATGACGGCTTTGTACGAAGCCGTCAATATTTGACGGCTTTGTAAAAAGTCCGCATGCTGCGTTGCGCCGCATCCTTCGTCATTGCAGCGTACCACAAGTACGCTTCATTCCTCAGGATTTGCGCGCCTTGCCTGCGAACTTTTTACAAAGCCGTCTGA
>LKPX01000009.1 GCA_001443525.1 Desulfobacteraceae bacterium RAAP-1
GACGACTTCGTAAAAAGTTCGCAGGCAAGGCGCGCAAATCCTGAGGAATGAAGCGTACTTTTGGTACGCTGCAATGACGAAGGATGCGGCGCAACGCAGCATGCGGACTTTTTACGAAGCCGTCAATCTTGATTTTTGCACATCCGACAAACCGAATGCAAGAAAATATGACGCTGTCATTTCCCTTCCTGAAACGGACAGCAGCTTCCTTGGGCAGGATAAAAAGAGAAGAAAACCTATCGTTATGGCCGACAGGGTGAATAACATGCACGCCACATTCTCAGATAGTCGTCGATCTCCCTGTCCCACACTGCATCGCTCCAGGACATCACCGGCTGGCACAGCGCCCTGATCTGATGCAGATGCGCCCTGCCGCCTTCGGAAAGCAAAAGACCGATCCGGACCCGTCGCAGCAGCAGATCGTCCAGATGCCGGATTTTTTCGTGTGAAGCCGCATAAGGCAATTCCGCCCAGATCGTATGGGTTCCGGAAATTCCCTGAAGATGATCCACCGGCGCATTCGCCAGCATCACAGATGTTTCCTTCCCGTATCGTCCCCATAATTTCTGGTGAGTCTCCACAGGCAGCCCTGCCGAAACCACTTCCGGAGTCCACGGCTCGAAAATCGGCTCAGAAGGCGCCGTCCATCGCTTTTCAGGCAGATAGTCCCGGCCGGCTAAAAGCGCATCCTGCGCCAGAATTCTGAACGTCGTGAGCTTACCGCCGGTAACGGTTACCACACCTCTGTCTTTCCATATGACATGCTCTCTGGATTCCTGGTCCGCAGAAACCTTACCCTCGCTGACAACCGGTCTGACACCGGCAAAACTTGAAACGGCATCAGCCAATGTCAGCCTGAGCGACGGGAAAATGCGGATTGCGCCTTCCAGCAGATATTCTATTTCGGCCCTTGTAGCCGCCGGTTCCTGACACAGAGGCTCTTTATGATCGATGTCCGTAGTGCCAAGCACTACGGCGCCCTCCCAGGGAATGGCAAACTGCTGCCTGCCGTCACGCGGACTGAAAAAACTCACCGCCGTCTCGATGGGTATCGCCTTCTTCGGAAAAACCAGATGGCTTCCCCGCAACGGCCTTAAATGTCTGTGTTTTTCGGGTGACGGTTGAAGTTCTTCCGCCCATACGCCCGTAGCGTTAATCACAAGCCGTGTATTGACGCAAACCGTTTCCCGGCTTTCCGTATCCTCAAGGACAATACCGCAGACATTCTTATTTCTATCACGCTCCAGCCGAATCGCCCGGGTATAGTTCAATGCCAGACCGCCCAATCGTTCCGACTCATGAATGAGACGCAAGACAAGGCGTGCATCATCCACCTGCGCATCGCTGAAAGCGAAACCGCCGGCAAGCCCGCATGCCGCGACAAACGGCTCGATTTTTAAAAAAGCATTTTTCCCATAATATCGGTGTCGCCATTTTCCGGAAATCAGATCGTAAATAAACAGACCGATCTTCATTGTCCATACGCCGGGATTTTGGTCCTTATAAATCGGAAGATGAAATTCCAGCGGATGGACCAGCCCGGCAGCTTCCCGAAGCAGCCGTTCCCTTTCCTTGACGGATTCACGGGTCAGCGCGAAATTCCCCTCTTTCAGATATCGCAATCCTCCATGCACCAGTTTGGAAGATCGGCTCGACGTTCCCCAGGCAAAGTCTTTTTGTTCGATCAACAGAGTTTTAAAACCGTTCCGTACGGATTCCCTGAAGATTCCGGCCCCGGTGACGCCGCCGCCCACGATGACCATATCCCAGTTTTTTTCGATAGATTCAAGATTCATTTTCAATATCATCCATTCGAGAGTTCCACAACGCCATCACATCGTTCATCACAAGACGCACCCGCGCTTCAACGCCGATTCCATCCTTTTTTCGGACTAAACCCAGAAGCTCTGCATAAAACTTTGCTGAAAGTAAACGGGCCTGGGGAATCCGAAAATATCGTTCACCCCATTTCCCGTACATAAAATCAAAATCATTCAATATGATACGAAAAAATGGATTTCCTGAATATATCGCCATATTCAATTGCAGATTCCAGTCGTAGTCGGCATAGCTATCCGGCGTATCCGGCAATTCCCCGGATTTGACAAGACAGGCTTCCATCAGCGCAGGCTGATTTTCAATCGCCATTCGTGAAACCGGAGGTAATATGACAGAGCGTACATCGAGGAAATTCTCGACAAAATTCACGGGAAGACGATCCGCCATTCGCGTCATGGTGGATAGGACCCTCATACCGCCTTCATTGATGTAATCTCTGACAGTCGTCGATTTTCCGTGATGAATGTCCAGCCACCCCTCACGCGCCATTCGCTGGAGCGTTTCCCGCAATGTCGGACGCGTCACACCGATCAGCGCCGCCAAATCGCGCTCAGCAGGAATCGCACTGCCGGGCGGGTACTCCCCTTCTATGATCGCCGTCAAAAGATACTGCTCAGCATATTGCGCCGGTTTCATTAATTTTTCAGAAGCCATTGTCCCATCCCATTCGACAAAAAAATGCCAATACGAAGTCGTGAAAAATGCTTTTCATTTATTTCTTTTTCTGGTAAGAGGTCTTACCATTATGCCGATATCTTGTCAAGCGTCCGGAGAATACATCATGAAGCGCATTGTACTGTCCATTGATTGCGGCACACAAAGTCTGAGAGCACTCCTGTTTTCTGAATCCGGAGATCTTGTGGATTCGGTGAAAATTCCATATGAACCTTACACCAGTCTCCATCCGGGCTGGGCGGAACAGGATCCGGAGATATTCTGGAGCAGCCTGATCGATGCCTGCCAGCGCCTGAAAACGAAAAATCCCATCAGATTCGATACAATAAGGGGAGTTGGAATCACGACCCAGCGTGCAACAATGATCAATCTCGATCATCACGGAAAAGCCCTGAGACCTGCCATTACATGGCTTGATCAGAGAAAGGCTGCGGATCAGCTTCCGTTTAAATTCTGCCTGTATCCATTTTTGAAAATCGTGGGATTGAGCCAGACTGTCTCCCGGCTTTACATGGACGGTAAATGCAACTGGATTCGGCAGCATCAGCCTGAATTGTGGAAGTCCACACATAAATATGTGCAGGTGTCCGGATTTCTGAACCACCGTCTCACCGGTGAATTCAAGGATTCCATTGCCTCACAGATCGGCCACATTCCTTTTAATTACAGAAAAATGAACTGGAGCGGCCGCTTCGATCCCGCAGCCTTACTGTTTCCTGTAGAGCGTGAAAAGCTGCCGGAGCTCATCCGACCGGGGGAAGCCATCGGGAAAATATGCCGCAGGGCCGCAGTGGAAACCGGCCTGAAAGAAGGCATCCTCGTTATCGCCTGCGGGTCTGACAAAGGATGTGAAACACTGGGCATGGGAGTCATCGATAACAGCATGGCCAGTCTGAGTTTTGGAACTACCGCCACTGTTCAGACCATGAGTGCTTCCTATTTTGAACCCATTCCCCTGATGCCGCCCTACCCTGCCCCGATTCCGAATCATTATAATCCGGAAATAGAAATTTTTCGGGGATACTGGATGATTACCTGGTTTAAAAACGAATTCGCCCACCCGGAAGTCGAACGTGCGGCGCGAAAGGGCGTTGCGCCCGAAGTCGAACTCGATGGACTGTTGAAGCAGTCTCCGCCAGGAGCGATGGGACTTATGGTGCAACCCTATTGGGGACCGGGGCTGAATCATCCCGACGCCAAAGGCGCCATGATCGGATTCGGAGATATCCATACCAAAGCCCATGTGTATCGTGCTGTTATCGAGGGGCTGGCTTACGCCCTTCTGGAAGGGGTTCATATTCTCGAAAGACGGGGGAAAATACACATCCGGAAGCTGGCGGTGTCCGGAGGCGCATCGCAAAGCGACCAGATATGCCAGATATCCGCCGACATATTCAACCGCCCGCTCGTTCGGGGCAAAACGACCGAAACATCAGGTCTTGGCGCAGCCATCGTCACCGCCGCAGGTGTCGGCCTTTACCCATCCATTCCAGCGGCGATGAAAAACATGGTTACCTACGATACCACATTCGAACCCAACGCCGTGCATGCATCGGTGTATCATGAACTGTTTAAACGGGTATATCTCAAAATCTATCCATCTCTTAAATCGTTATACAAAGAAATACGAGTGATAACAAAGTACCCCGATCCCAGGAGCTGATCCATGACGAAAAAAACCGGATTCCAGCCGAATTGGCGGGAAACAGCGCCCGAAGCCCTTTCCTTTCGCTCCATATTCAAATGGGGAGCGCCGGCCGTATTCAAACACCCCAACGCCCGCCTTTTTGAACTGCTGAAAAGCACGTTTTCCCTAAATGATGAGGATTTCAAAAAAAGAAGCAGGGAAGGTGATGAAAATGTCGTTCTGACATCTGAATGTCATCGGAAGCTTTCCACGGAACAGGCCCGTTTCCTTGAAAACATCGTCGGCAAGGAAAATATCCAGTCCGACGATTATTCACGGGTGAAATTCTCAACAGGCAAAACCATGGAAGAAATCATCCTGCTGCGAAACACCACCTCAGGCGATGTTTGTGATCTGGCAGTCCATCCGCGAAATAAATCGGACATACAAAAAATCGTGGCTTATGCCCATGAATGGCAAATCCCGGTATATGTCTATGGAGGCGGCACCTCCGTCACGCTTGGAACAAGACCGGTAAGAGGAGGCATCACCCTGGTGATGACGACCCATATGAACCGCGTCATCGAATTCAACGAAACAAATCAGACGATCACCGTAGAAAGCGGCATCCTGGGACCGGATCTTGAACGAGTCCTCAATCAAGCTCCCCGCCTGCTTGGCGCCAGACACGCCTATACCTGCGGGCACTTTCCACAATCGTTTGAATTTTCCACGGCAGGAGGCTGGATTGTCACCAAAGGCTCCGGACAAATGTCCTCATATTACGGAGATGCCTGTGATATGGTGATCAGCCAGGAATATGTCACACCGGCGGGTTCCTTCAAAACCCTCGATTATCCGTCCACCGCGACCGGCCCCATGATCAACGATATCATGAAAGGCAGCGAAGGCGCTTTTGGCGTGCTGATCAGTGTAACTTTGAAAATTTTTCAGTATCAGCCGGGCAACAGAAAGCGGTTCAGCTATTTCTTTCGTTCTTTTTCCGAGGCCATCACCGCATGCCGGGAAATTTCCCAGGGAGGATTCGGCATGCCGTCCGTACTTCGAATATCCGATCCTGAAGAAACCTGGGTGGGACTAAAACAACACGGAATCGAAGGCACGCTTCTCGATCGCTTCGTCGTCAGAAAGGGGTATATCCCCTTTGAACGCTGCCTGTTAATCGGCCATACCGAAGGAGAGAGCGGTTTCTCGAGAAATGTTTATAAAATGATAAAAAAAATCTGCACTTGTCATGGCGCGATGTCATTAACCGGATATCCGGTTAAAAAATGGGAAAAGAGCAAGTTCGCCGACCCGTATATGCGTGAAGATCTCAATGACTTTGGCATCGTCATCGATACCCTCGAAACCGCGGTTACCTGGGACAAGCTCCATCGGGTCTATACGGAAGTCCGGACATATATCACATCAAGGCCACAAACATTGTGCCTGACGCATTGCTCTCATTTTTACCCGCAGGGAACCAATCTTTATTTCATTTTCATAGGCCGATTCCCAACGCTCGACGACTACAAATCCTTCCAGTTGGGCGTCATCGAACAGATTGTAAAAAGCGGCGGCTCCCTGAGTCATCACCACGGTGTGGGGAAAATGACCGCAACTCTTATAGGGAAACACCTGGGCAAAGAACAGATGGCTGTTTTAAAAGCCTTAAAAGCCCATTTCGACCCTAAAGGAATCATGAACCCTGGTGGAACGCTCGGGCTGGATCAATGCGTCCATGAGTATCACACGACTGGGGCTGCACCCATCAATGTAAAACTTTTGTAACACACGAATTTAACTCTGTTATTTTGCGGCGCAACTCATTACACTGGAGGATATGCAACCATCCAGTATAATGAAAGGAACCCGACATGCTCAGATATTTGCCTGGCCCTGTGAGAGGAGCGATATCCCTGCTGCTGTTCATATGTAACACCATTATGATGACATTGCCGCTTTTTCTGGTGGCGCTGCTGAAGTTCATGATTCCGCTGAAATCATGGCGAAAACTGTGCGATATTGTCATCAACGGCATCGCCGGCTTATGGATATCGAACAATAACCGTAACATCCGTTTTATGAATCCGGTGCGCTGGGATGTTCAGGGGCTTGAGGGACTCAAAAAAAACGGCTGGTATATGGTGGTGGCCAATCACCAGTCCTGGGTGGATATTCTGGTGCTTCAAAAAGTATTCAACGGGAGAATTCCACTGCTCAAATTTTTTCTAAAAAAAGAGCTGATCTGGGTGCCTTTTTTAGGATTGGCTTGGTGGGCGCTGGATTTTCCATTCATGAAACGCTACAGTAAATCTTTTCTGAAAAAACATCCGCAACTTAAAGGGAAAGATATGGAAATCACCCGAAAAGCCTGCGAAAAATTCAAAACTGTCCCGGTATCGGTCATGAATTTTCTGGAAGGGACCCGCTTTACCCCTGAAAAACGCCAGAAACAGGTATCGCCTTATACGCATCTTCTCAAACCCAAGGCGGGCGGCATTGCATTTGTACTGTCGGCAATGGGGGAACAGATGCGTCAGATGCTCGATGTCACCATCGCCTATCCCGGAAGGGCTAAAAGTTTCTGGCAGTTTTTGTGCGGACGCATTCCCGAAATACGGGTGCGTGTTGCATCATTTCCTATTGACGGCGATATGATCGGGGACTACTTTACCGACAAAAAATTTCGCGTCCGCTTTCAAAACCGTCTGAACATCATATGGGAACAAAAGGATATCCTCCTGAACGAATTGCTGTATCAGCCTCAGGACATCCCGTTGGTATCTTCTCATCCTGAAAATATCAGCAATAGAATCAATATCCGCCGGACCATAACTCCGGATATCTTACATTCTGAAAATACGTCTCAAACCGAATGGATTCAAGGCTGACGATTCTGCGGTAAGCCCGCAGCACCTGTATTATTATTTGGTTTTTACCTTCTCGTATCCATTATGGTTGACACAGAACGGTATTTTCTCTATAAGGAAGCAGCGTGCTTTTTTTAGAGAGAAGCTATCCAGAATCATAATGTGCCGATAACCTTCAGAAGGATGTCAATATGCAACGTTTTTTCAGACAAAAGGCAGTGATGTCTGTGTGCATGGGGATGTTCATTCTGATGTTTTCCGCCTGCGCCATGATTGGCCAGAACGATCCTCCGCGGGTTACTTTGTCTTCTGTCAAAATTCAGGACATTAATCTGTTTGAAGCTGTTCTCCACATCGAAATGCGTGTGGTAAACCCTCAGAATGTATCTTACGATATCAAGGGTATTGACTGCGTTCTGGATCTCGACCACATCAAGTTAGCCTCCGGGGTTTCCAATACCCCGACCCGTATCCCTTCACTGAAATCTTCGGTCATTCCCCTGACAGTGTATTCTTCGGTAGAAGATATCGCCAAATGTATCAAATCGCTCAAAGGCAAAAATGCCGTTAATTACAATATCAAGGGAAAACTTTATCTCGATGGCGGGTTTTTTAAACCCTCCATGATAGCTTTCAACACAGATGGTCAGGTTTCCCTGAAAGAATTTATGGACTACAAATTCTGATTTTAAGGGCCTTTATCATATCATAGCTTTCACAGTATCCAGCAGCGGTGGCTGCAAGGATCGCCACCTAGGATTTATCGCTTTTTCTTCCCGCCATTCAAAATCCACGGCATCCAGTTTTTCAGAAATAACGTGCTCTTGCCCTGCCCCATAGACTGTTTCCGGATAATATTCTACCCAGAGCATCCGTGAAGGGTCCAGCTTGAAATCATGGACAACGCAGGTAGCAATGTGGCTTGTACAGCTTCGGATTGTCATTTTACTTTCCGGAACATCCGATATTACAACAATAACCGGCTTGAGAAAAGATACGCCTCTGACGGTTTCATCCTTTCTCAAATCAAAAATTCTCATCTTGCATTGACCGCTTCCGAGTCGCAGTTTTCCTCCCCAACCGTCCCAGGAATATATATCATCGTAAATCAACATGACATCCTCATATTGCATTAGATATTTCACGATATTTTTTCAGCAGACAATTGCTGAGTGAGACAAATTCGGCTATCGAAAGCGTTTCCGCCCGGCGGGATGGTTCAATGGAAACTCTGTTGAGCGCATCTTCCGCCAAATGAGGAGTGATATCCAGGCCGCTTGAAGAAAGCGCATTTTTCAGGGTTTTCCGCCGCTTTCCAAACGCCGCCTGTACAACCCGCGAAAAGAACAGCTCGTCATCCGCCGGATAGTCAGGGATTTTGAAACAGATTTCAACCACAGCGGAATCCACCTTGGGTTTCGGAAAAAACATATGAGACGCTACACTGGCGACATGGCGCACTTCTGCACAGTACTGAAGCATTACCGTAATACGCCCATAGTCTTTTGAACCGGGTCCGGCGATAATGCGTTCCGCCAACTCTTTTTGAAACATGAGAACCGCACGGGAAATACAATCGCGATTGTGGATCAATTGAATCAATACCTGAGAGGAAATGTTGTAAGGAAGGTTTCCCATCACCACCAGCGGCTGCCCCGCAAGCGCTGCAATCCGGCGTATATCCTCTTTCAGGATATCATTTTCAATGAGCGTTATTGGGGACAACGGGTTTTCAGATATCAGTTCTCTCAGAACCGCCGCCATCTGGCTGTCTTTCTCGATGGCAAATACGGCATGTACCTGCCGGGAAACTGGAAAGGTCAACGCACCCAACCCCGGGCCGATTTCCAGAACCACATCCGACGCCGTAATTCCTGAACGAGAAACGATCATTTCGGCGATGGACGGATCGGATAAAAAATTCTGACCCAATGGTTTTTTGGCGTGAAGATGGTAATTACGTAACAGATGTTGCGGCGATGTCATGGGATTTATCTCTGGATTCCTTGTAAAACCATCATTGACGACTTCGTAAAAAGTCCGGATGCTGCGTTGCGCTGCATCCTTCGTCGTTGCGACGTACCCAAAAGTACGCCTCACTCCTTGCGGATTTGCGCGCCTTGCCTGCGAACTTTTTACGAGGGCATCATCATGTTCCAACGACAGGATTGACAATAGCGCCGATGCGATCGATACGGCACTCCACAATGTTTCCGGGCTGCAGCACGACAGGAGGTTTTCGAAATATACCGACGCCGGAAGGTGTCCCGGTTGAAATAATATCTCCCGGATATAATGTGATGTCCTTACTGATATATTCCATCAAAGACGGAATATCAAAAATCAGATCACGGGTGTTGCCATCCTGCATCAGCACACCATCTACCCGCGTTGTCAACTGCAGGGCGCCGATGTCGCCGATGTCATCCGGTGTGACCAGAACAGGCCCTATCGGCGCAAACGTATCGAAAGATTTTCCTCTGAACCACTGCGTATCGCCGAACTGCGCCTCTCTGGCAGACACATCGTTCATTACGGTGAATCCGGCGATAAAATCCATGGCATCGTTTCTTGAAATACGTTTGCATCGTTTTCCGACAACCACCGCAAGCTCTACTTCCCAATCCACCTGGCCGCTGCTTTCAGGCAAGACGATCGGATCAAAAGGGCCTGTCAGGGCGCTAGGCGCCTTACAGAACAGAAGTGGACTCGATGGGGTATCAAACCCGCCTTCCCTGGCATGTTCCGCATAATTTTTCCCCAGACAGATGATTTTTGAGGGACGGGAAACCGGACTCAACAGACGTGCATCCATCCGAAGCCCTTCTTCCCGCAGTCCGGCAACTTTCGAAAGCCACCCGCCTTCAAAAAATGCTTCGCCGATATCCGGAATCGACGGGAAAAAAGTCGTTAAATCCACAATGCCTCCGTCATTCCAGATGCCGGGCCGTGTTTCACCGTTTAAATACATTCTCACAAGTTTCATAGTGTTCCCTCTACCCCCCTGATTTCAATGTATATGCCGGATATAAATATTGCAATGAAAATCCGCCTTTGTTATTTTGAACCAAACAGAGTAGTATTACGGGGTTAAAGAGTTCCCACTCATACAGGGTTGACGAACTCATCACAGGATTCATTACATGGGCAAATTTTCACTTTCTGCAATTACATCGCTATTACGCCGCGGTATCGACCGGATACTCGACAGCGGTCATCTTTATTTTGCCTGCTGCCTGCCTCGGCAGCTTGGCTTTATGGTACATGGATTTCTCAGACTTTTTTACTCAGGTATTCGATTTCATGAAGATCAGATCAAAGTCCTCCGGAAACTTCCCGATAACGCCGTTATTGTCTATGTCCACCAGTACAAAAGTTATTTCGAATGGCTGTTTTACCATACCCGCTTTCAGCAGGAACGGCTCAGAGCGCCTGTCATCGGATGCGATTATCAGATTTTAGTCTGGCAACCTCTGATGAGGGCGATTCGCATTATCATGTTTCATCTGAGTTATATATTCCATCATTTTTCATTCGCCAATCCATACAAATCCGGGTACATCCAGGAAGAACTGAGCAACGGCAAGGCAGCTCTGATAGCACTGGTGGAAGATAAGGGATTTTACCGCAGGTTCGTCAAATCCAAAACAGACCCTATCCGGCATCTGATCGAAATTCAGCAGAACCTGGAGCACCCAATCATTATCGTTCCCCTCGTGATGTTTTTCAGTAAATTCCCGAAACGCTCTACATCGGGCGTTCTGGACATGCTGTTTGGAACCGAGATCAACCCGGGACGGATTCGGCGCCTGATCACCCTATTTAAAAATCCCGGTAAAGTTTTCGTTGAAGTCTCTGACCCGCTCGATCTTCAGGATTTTCTCAATCACTCCGACATCCAGGAAAAATCCTTCGATCACATCTCTCCGCTTCTGCGCGCCAAGCTGCTGTTCCAAATCAACCGTCATCGTGTCAGCACGATCGGGCCTGTTCCCAAGACGCCGGAGGAGCTCAAAGAATCCATACTAACCCATGACCGCCTGCGACATTTCATGGAGCGTCATGCGGAGATAAAGAATATTCCCATCCATAAAATCCACAAACAGGCCAGTGAACACCTTGATGAAATCGCCGCCAAATACAATCCTTCCATCATTGGTATCGGCGCCAGACTGGTCAACTGGATCATCGGCATCATGTTCGACGGCGTCACGCTGGATACGGATGGGCTCAACCGCATGAAGGCCGTGTCGAAAAAAGGCCCGATGGTTCTCATTCCCTGTCACAAAAGCCACATCGACTATCTGATTTTATCTTATCTGATGCACATAAACAATATGCCCTGCCCGCTGATCGCTGCCGGAAAGAATCTCTCCTTCTGGCCTATGGGACCGCTGTTCCGAAGTTGCGGAGCCTTTTTTATCCGGAGATCCTTCAAGGGGGCGGTGTTATATTCCAAAGTCTTTTCGGAATACATCCTTAAACTCCTGGAAGACGGATTCAATATCGAATTTTTTATCGAAGGCAGCCGAAGCCGCACAGGAAAGCTCATCCTGCCCAAACTGGGACTGCTGTCCATCCTGCTGGACGCCTATAAACAAGGGGCATGCCCGGATCTGATTTTTGTTCCCATCTATGTGGGATATGACCGGGTGCTGGAGGAAAATGCCTATCTGCACGAACTGGAAGGCGGCCACAAAAGGCCTGAAAATTTCATGCAGGTCATACGGGCCAGAAAGCTTCTGAAAAAACGCTACGGCAGAATTTACATTAATTTCCATGAGCCCATATCCCTGAACGCACTTGAGACTCAAGGAGGATTTTCACTGTCAGAGCTGACTTCCAAGAAGACCAATGAGCTCTGCAGGAATCTGGGGTTCAGGGTGCTGCATGCCATTGACAGCGTGTCCGTTGTCACGCCTCACGCCTTGACAGCCTGCGCGCTGCTGAATATCGCACAAAAGCACTTCTCGCTTGAAGATCTGAACACCGATATCGAAGTATATATGGGCTATCTGTCCATGTCCGGAGCCAAACTGGCGGATACACTGATGATGGATGCCCCCGGCGCGATACAGCAGGTTCTGGACGCTTATGTGAACCGTAATTTTGTTGAACGATTTTCAAGCGACGCAGCCGATACTTATGCCAGAACTGAATACAAGGTAGTGGTCAATAAAAGACCTATTCTGGAATATTATAAAAACAACTGCATTGTCTTTTTCGTTCCTGCCGTTTTTACGGCTTTGAGCATACTGGACAAGGAAGTTTTCCAGTTTTCCATGTCCGATATTCTTCCCGGTTATGCATTTCTCATGAATTTTTTTAAGAACGAATTCGCTTATGACGTAGATAAATCTCCAGATTATTATGTCCGGAAAACTCTGAAAGCGTTTATTGACGAAGCCATTTTGATTCCTCATCCCACGCTTCCGGAAACCTATAATGTAACGGCTGTGGGTTTCAGAAAACTCCGCCTGTTCGCCCGTTTCATCAAAGCTTATTTCGAATCCTACTGGATTGTGCTGAATTTTTTCATGCGATATCCCAAAAACACCATAGATGCCAGTGGACGCGCCCAAAAGATTCTCTCACGCGGCAACCGGATGTACAAACGCCGGGAAATTGAGCGAAAGGAAGCATTGTCCAAGATCAATTACAAAAACGCTGAAGATTTTTTTATCACCCACGGCGTTGCTGGATCTGAAGATAAAGAGAAGATCGAATTTTATGCCGGCGCCATTCAAAAATACCTGCGGGTACTTTCCGTTTAGATATTGCAGCCCACGCTCATGAAAGCACTTATTCTATGTGCAGGACTCGGTACACGCCTGCTCCCCCATACCCGGCATATCCCCAAACCATTGTTTCCTCTGGATGGCATGCCGCTGCTCGACCATACCATCCAGCGCCTGATCCGGGCCGGGTGCCGGGAGATCATGGTCAACACCCATCACCTGCATCACATGATTGAAGCGTTCATTGCGAACAAACAATATGCAATCCCTGTCCGGACATGTTTTGAACCCCGAATTCTGGGAACAGGCGGCGCAATTAAAAACATACGGGATTTCTGGGACAATGCACCGCTGATAGTGATCAACGGCGATATCGTCACAGATATTGATCTTGGAAGCGTTTATATATTCCACCTGAAACATGAACATCCGGCCACACTTGTGCTTCACAATTATCCGCCCGTCAACACCGTTGTCGTAAACACGGAACAAATGGTGCTTGGTTTTGACAGTGCCGACTCGCCTGTCAGGAGCATTGAGCAAGCGGAAATGCAGCGATCTTCCGCTGCAAGGTTGACGTTTACGGGCATTCAGGTCATTGATCCGGAAGTGCTAAGCTGGATTCCCGACACGCCTGAATCCAGCAGCATCGACATGTACCGCGCTATGATTCAACATGGTCTTGGCGTTCAGGGCTATGTTGTTCCAAACATTTACTGGAAAGACATCGGAACACCTGCTCAATATCAGTCAGCGGCACTGGATTTTCTGGCGCCGAGAGCATTCCGAAAAGCGTTTCCGGATACGCCTTCAGCCAGCATCCACACGATACCCATTGCTGGAGATGGTTCCGACCGTCTGTGGCGCCGGTTGTCAACGTCTTCAAATTCGCTGATCGCCGCAATTCACGGTATTGACAGCCGGCCTCAGCCGGACAGTCCCACAGAAGCGGATGCCTATATCGCTATTGGCCGGCATCTGCATCGGCAACGGGTTGCCGTCCCTCAGATTTTTATGGCGGACAGATTTTCCGGAATCGTACTGGCCGAAGATCTGGGCGACACCCACTTACAGTCCATTATCCTGAAATCGGGAAACCCGACAGCCATATTCGCTGAGTATCAGAAAGCCGTTCAGCTCCTGATCCAGCTTTCGACATCGGGCGCTCATGGGTTTGATACTTCCTGGACTTATCAGACCCCTGAATATGACAAAGCAATGATTCTGGAAAAAGAATGTCGTTATTTCGTGGAAGCGTTCCTGCAAGAATACATGCAAATGTCGCTTCATTTCAAGGTGTTGCTGCCGGAATTCAACCGTCTGGCGGACAACGCGCTGGAAGGCGCCGTGACAGGCTTCATGCATCGGGATTTCCAGTCCCGGAATATCATGGTGAAAGATGGACGTCTTTTTGCCATCGACTTTCAAGCAGGCCGCAAAGGCCCGATACAATATGATCTGGCGTCACTTCTTATCGACCCTTATGTGAATCTTGATCCTGAACTTCAGGAGACGATACTGGCATATGGCATCCAGGAGCTTTCCCGTCAAATGCCTGTCCACCGCAGCTCGTTTATCCACAGTTACCGCCATTGCCGAATCACTCGGAACCTTCAGATTCTGGGTGCTTTTGGTTTTTTGACAAAATCTAAGGGGAAATCCGGTTTCAGCGCCTACATTCCCTCGGCGATTCACATGCTGAACCAATCGCTTTCGCAAGTATCTTCACAGGATTTTCCCCAATTGACCCGAATCGCCGCTCACCTTCAACAGGATATCTCATTACATCATGAAACTGTTTGACAGCCACTGCCATCTCGATGACAGTGCTTACGATACAGACTTTAACCAAGTTCTCCAGCGATCCGAAGACGCCGGCGTATCCGCCATGATGATCGCCGGCATTCATCTGGAGTCGTGCCGGAAAGCCGTCATGATCGCCGAATCTTATCCGCACATTTATGCGGCCGTGGGATTTCATCCTCATGATACCGCTGCCGCTGATGAATCCGCCCTGAAACAGCTCCGCAAACTGGCGGATCATCCCAACGTAAAGGCATGGGGAGAAATCGGTCTGGATTTCAACCGGATGCACACGCCGCAGGCAATTCAGGAGAAATGGCTGATCCGCCAGATCGAAGCCGCAGACGATATGAACATGCCGATCATTTTTCATGAAAGAGACAGCGATGGCCGGCTGCTCTCCATCCTGAAAACGTCTCACCGGCATCCCGGCAATGGCGTCATTCACTGTTTCAGCGGAACCCATGCAGAGTTAATGCAGTATCTGGAAATGGGATACTGCATCGGTATTACCGGTATCCTCACACTTCAGAGCCGCGGCGCCAATCTTCGAACACTGGCACCGGACATTCCCCGCAACCGGATTCTCATTGAAACCGATGCCCCCTATCTGACACCGGCGCCCGAAAAAAACCGTTTCCGGAGGAATGAACCGGCTTTTGTGAAATCCGTACTGCTGAAGTTGTCGGAAATTCTTGACGAAAATCCGGAAACGCTAGCAGAAACACTATGGAACAACACTTGCGCACTTTTTCGCATTCTTTAACTGAAATAATATACAACCACCGCCAACGATAGCTTATATATAACCTAAGGAGATATTTATGGAACCTTGTCCATGCGGCTCTTCGCTGCCATACAGCGAATGCTGCGAACCCCTGATCAGAAATGAAAAATCCGCCGAAACCGCTGAAGCGCTGATGCGGTCCCGATACACGGCCTACGCAAAAACCGAAGTGGAATACATCATCCGCACCACCCACCCGGAACAAAGGAAGCAGGATTCGGAGCAAAATATCCGGGAGTGGTCCCGCAATTCCACCTGGCTTGGCCTGCAAATTTTGAAAACGGAGGCCGGCGCCGCAGACGACAAGGCCGGGATCGTTGAATTCATCGCCACATATACCGAAAGCGGCGAACAAGTTGAACATCATGAGCTTGCCCAGTTCAAAAAAGAAAACGGAAAATGGTTTTTCTGGGATGGTACGGCGCCCAAACCCAAACAATATGTTCGGGAATCTCCCAAAACAGGTCGCAACGATCCCTGCCCTTGCGGCAGCGGGAAAAAATTCAAAAAATGCTGCGGTTGACATCATCCACGGTTCATGACAGGAATACTTTGTCATTTGCGGATCATCTGTGATAAGAGAATCTGCACTTGTGACGGCACGGACATTCACGAAACCGTCAACTTCAGTCAACACACGATACGGCGATAACCAGGCTTGGACTCGACATACAACATTCTCATGTATTCTCATGACACCTATGGTCTGGGCCATATACGGCGCACCATGGCCATCGCTTCCCACCTGGCCGCACCGGATGTCAATGTACTGATTCTGACAGGCTCTCCTATCGCCGGACGGTTTTGTTTTCCGGAACGAATTGATTTTGTTCGTATTCCTGGAATGATTAAAAAAACAAACGACGAATATCTTCCGCTGGCCATCAAAATCAATCCTCAGCATGCCATGGACATCCGAACCAGTATCATCACGGCGACAGCGCAGGCATTTCGCCCCCACCTGTTCATTGTGGACAAGGAACCGCTGGGGCTCAATAAGGAGGTGCTGCCCACCCTTCAGTGGATACGGCGCTATCTGCCCCAAACCCGTACCATTCTTGGACTGCGGGATGTTATGGATGAAGCCGAAACGATACGAAATGACTGGAGCAAGAAAGGGGTCTATCAGGTTTTAGATGAACTTTACAGCGAAATCTGGATCTACGGCAATCAGGAACTCTACGATCCGGTTCATGAATATGCCATGCCCGAAACCATCAGCCGAAAAATGTTTTTTACCGGCTACATTCCCCGGAAGATTCCAGGAAAAGACGCGGTCCAGCGAATCAGAAAAAAAAATGCGGTCCACGCTGATGATAAACTCGTTTTAGTCACCACAGGTGGTGGCGGCGATGGGTATGCCGTCATGAACAATTTCCTGACCATGCTGGAAAACCTGTCCGGTCCACCGCTGTTTAAAAGCGTTTTGATCACAGGCCCCTTCATGCCGGAAAAAGAACGGGAAGATATATTCACAAGAGCCAGAAAACTGGGCATTCGCACATGGGAATTTTACCGCAGGATGGAAGAAATCATGGCTGCCGCAGATCTGGTGGTCAGCATGGGCGGATATAATACTATTTGTGAAATTCTCACCCAGGGCACCATATCTCTGGTCATTCCCCGTGAAACCCCCCGCAAAGAGCAGCTCATCCGAGCCAGAGCTCTGCACGAACAAAACCTTCTCGACTACATTCCGTGGGACGACATGTCTCCCGGCAGTCTTCATGCCGGCATTATGAAGCTGTTGACGCATCCGGAATCCTATCGGGAGGCCATCCGTCATTTTCAACTCACCGGGCTGAGCGCCATGCGAAAACGGCTCGATATATTCAGGACCTCAAAAACGTGAATCCACCACCTGTACTGGGGATGATTCTCAAAGGATATCCCAGAATTTCTGAAACGTTCATCTCCAACGAGATACTGCTGCTGGAAGCACTGGGTCTTCACATCCATATCATTTCGATGCGGCAGCCCAGAGAAACTTTTTCTCACAGCAGCATCCGTCAGATTCAGGCCAGCGTCGATTATCTGCCTGAGACACTGCTCTCTTCTTCTCTGTTGACCCTGCTGTCGTGCAACCTGCAACTGGCGACACGACACCCCAAGCCCTACGCAGCCGCATTGCAAGCAGCTCTGCGGAGATTTCAGCGCACCCGAAAATCGGCAACATTCAAGCATCTGTTTCAGGCGGGCTATCTGGTGAACAAAATTCTTCCCGGAAGCGGCATTACTCATTTTCATGCGCATTTCGCCCATTCACCTACTTCCGTAGCATTCTACGCCAGCCTTCTGAGTGGTATTCCGTTCAGTTTTACAGCTCATGCCAAGGATATTTATACATCACATCCGGAACAGCTCCGGGAAAAAATACGCCACGCCAAATTTATTGTTACCTGCACCGAATACAACCGCAGGTATCTTGCCGGTCTTACAGACGGCCCCAAACCGTCCATTTATCGGATATATCATGGGATTGACACCCGTCTTTTCTCCGGATGGCCCGAAAACAATCATCCCACACCGCCGTACCGGATTCTGACCGTATCCCGACTTACCGCCAAAAAAGGACTTTCCACAGTATTCAAGGCATTGGGAATACTTCGAGATCGGGGCATATCGTTTCGCCATACCCTTATCGGTGATGGCGATGACAGGGAATCGCTCTGGCGTCTGGTACAGGAGCTGCATCTGGAACATATGACGCAGTGGCCGGGAACGCAACCTCATGAAGCCGTGATTCAGCAGTTCCGCAATGCCGATGTTTTTGTTCTGGGGTGTGAAATTGCCGCCAACGGAGACCGGGACGGAATTCCAAATGTCTGTGTGGAAAGCATGGCGATGGGGGTTCCGGTTGCCGCCACCAGCATTTCCGCCATTCCCGAGCTGATCGAAAACAACAAAACCGGTCTGCTGGTGGAACCCGGAAATCCCGCCGCGCTGGCGGACGCCATGCTCCGCCTGCTGACGGACCGCGATCTGAGAGAACACATCATTCCGGCGGCGGCGCTTCGGGTTCGCGAAAAATTTGATAACCGCCGTCTGATTCAGGCATTGGCGGAACTGTACCGAACGGCACTGTACGCAAAAGGCAACTGACGGGATGATGCCCGTCATCGCATATTATACGCCGTTCAAACCGCTGGGGTTTCATCGCCCTTCCGGAGATCTGACCATTGCCACCGGCCTCCGGGATCACCTGCTGGATGCGGAATTCCGGATACTCTACCCCAGCCGCCTGAGAGCCCGGTGGATATACTGGAAGCCCTGGCTGTGGGCAGTCATCCTACGAGACAGGCAACGCGGCCTTCATCTGAAACCCCGCCCGGATATCTGGCTTACCTATCATACCTACTACAAAGCACCGGATGTGCTGGGGCCCTGGATATCCCGAAAGCTGAACATTCCTTACGTCATATTTCAGGGAATTTATTCAACTAAACCCAGGAAAAGCTGGAAGACTCTGGCCGGGTTCATGCTGAACCGAAAAGCCTTGCTTCAGGCGCGGCACGTATTCACCAACCGCAGGGAAGATATGACCAATCTGCAGCGCCTGATTCCGGATGAAAGACTTACCTACATTGCGCCGGGCATTGTCCCCGATCAGTTCACCTTTGATGCCAGCGCCAGGAAATACCTGCGCGATTGCTGGAACGTCGTGGAGCCGGATCCGGTGATCCTGTCCGCCGCCATGTTCCGCTCCGGCGTCAAGAGTGATGGGCTGTCATGGCTTATCGAAACCTGCATCACACTGCATCAGCAAGGGAAAAGATTCCATCTTGTCATCGCGGGAGACGGCCGACAGAAGCAGCGTCTGCAATCCCTATCCGAAAGGCTGCCAGCGGACCGCATTCATTTTATCGGGAAAATTCCCCGACTTGAGATGTACCGGATATACAGCGCATCCGATATTTTCGCATTTCCGGGGATTCGGGAAACATTAGGAATGGTATATCTGGAAGCCCAGTCTTGCGGACTTCCCGTTGTAGCGTTTGAGAACGGCGGCATACCGGAAGTGGTTCAAAACGGCGCTACCGGACTTTTGACACCGCCTTTTGAATATCAGGCATATGTCGATGCCCTGCGGCGTCTGATGGAAGCCCCCCTGCTGCGCAGAAACATGGGCGCCACCGGACAAAACTATGTCCGGACAGCGCACAATATTCAGCACAATTATCAGCGGGTTCAAACGGTGTTACAGCATCTTGTATTATAAGATCAAGCTATTACTACAGCCATCTTTTTTTGCCGATGACTGATTTTACATAGTCCTGACGAGTTTTCCGGGTGCCTGTATTCGGTCCTTTGAATGTCAGCGCATGCGTCGTACATGCAGTCACACATGCGGGCAAATCTTCCGCGTCAATTCTGCTGCGGCAATAATCGCATTTCAAAACTTTTCCGCTTAAGGCATCCCATTGTGGAACATGCCACGGACAGGCATCCACACACGCTTTACACCCGATACAGAGTTGCGTTTCCACAAAAACGATACCGTCTTTTTCTCGTTTCTGTATGGCGCCGGTCGGGCAGGCCGCCATACACCACGGCGACTCACAATGAAAACAGGCTCTGAAGGCCGAAAGCATCCGGATATTGCCATCTTCACAAACCGGTTCTGTGGTGATCAACAATCCCATTTTAACATCCGGAGAGGTCTGATGGGCCGCCTGACAGTGAACTTCGCATGCTTTACAGGCGATACAGCGTCTTGGATCGAATTGAATATTAAAATTGCTCATCTGGATTCCGTTTTGCGTTGATTGAAAATTCAACTGGTTGAGAGTTCAATGGGCGTTTCGCCTGACCATCGCAATTACAGCGTTTATTCTTTTCAATTGACAGCTACACCAAATGTTCCACATATAAAACTGATGACGTTGTGTCAAGGGTTCTTTTGCTTCCGGAAAGCAATTATGAAAATCAATCGCCTTTTCGGGGGAAAAGCACATGACGCAGCCATTTCAGCATCGTATTATCCTGTAGCAACGCCTGATCCCAGGCATCGAGTTCGGCAGACCAGCCAGCATGGACGGCGAATCCATCGCGACGGGTACGTTTCTCTGCCTCGACATCCAGTAACTTAACGACACGCGCCGGATTTCCGGCGACAATGACATTGTCCGGAACCGGTTTCACCACAACGGAACCCGCCGCCACAATGCTGTTGCGACCAATAGAAACGCCTTTGCAGATCATCGCCCGGTCGCCGATCCAGACATTGTCGGAAATACACACCGGAACAGCCCTCCCAAAAGCGATACGGTCGTAGATTCCATGCCAGTCTGCATCGGTGATATAAACACCGCTGGCCATCATACAACTGTCGCCAATCACGATATCAGCGCCGGAACTGATGCGAACGCCGGGACAGATCAGCGCGTAATCGCCGATAACAATCCGGCCGCCACCCTCCTGCACCGGCCACACCGAAAACCGGATTTTCTGATCCCGTGTGGCGATAACGGTCGCATGATCTCCAAGTTCGATCGGCCCGCCGAAAAGTTCGACATTCCAGGGCTGCATAAAGGTGTGACCCCGCCCGAACCGCTCGAAATGCGGACCGAGAAAATGCCGTGCGTAACGGTTCTCGAATCTCAGATATGCTTTTTTGAGCCAGAAAGGACGATGATCTCTCCGCATCAAACATTATCCATGGCGATACCGGGTTGTTTGTAAAAACGGCGCCGGACTGGTTGAAAAATCAAATCCGTTCTTTCCCCAGGCATCGTGATGGAACAGACAGGCTGCCGGCGTCAGTTGGTATAAAGCGTCCGCAGCCATCAGCGCCACGGCGTTTGTCCAGGTAATCTTGTCTTCCGGCCATATCGTCATATCCGGATAGGTATGACCGCACCAGTAGGAACCATCGTCATAGCGCTTGTCGCTGATCCATGAAAAGACAATCGCCGCCAGGCGATGGTTTCCCATAGCGCACAAGGACAGACAGAGCTCAGAGGTCTCGGCGATGGTGATCCATGGATGATCTGAAACGCAGCGAACCCCTTGGTCTTCTACAATGAATTTTTTCCAGAACCTGTCCAGACGCTGCCTGGCGTCATAACCGACCATAGCGCCGGAAAGCACCGGATAAAACCAGTCCATCGCATATCGGGACTTGGTCATATTAAAATGATGGGGCTTATGACAGATGGCGTCCTGAAGCTGCTTCAGGGCTGTTTCCCATGCGTATGGTACAGGCGTTTTCAGAATCTTCCCGATTTCCAGCGCGCACTTGATACTCATAAACACGGAGCTGGAACCGGTTAAAAGCGCCATAGGATCCACACGACCATCCGGACTGACCGCCCAGTATATCTCTCCTCCCGGCGCCTGGAGGCTCACGGCAAAGTTGATCGCGGACTGAATCACCGGCCAGAAACGCCGCAGCACCCCGATATCCCGTGTAACCAGATAATGATGGAACAAACCGACACTGATATAGGAAGACTGGTTGGAATCCTGAGTTTTGTCTTCCGGAACGCCCTTGCGATATGCCGCATACCAGCTTCCATTTTCGAGCTGATTTTCCGCCATCCATTCAAAAGCCTTCCGGGCTTCGGTCACATAGCCGCCGATGGTCAGCCCCATTGCAGACTCCACATGATCCCAGGGATCGGTTTTGTCGGTAAGGCTCCACGGAATCTCACCGGTAGGCAACTGGGTATCCGCAATCAGCCCCGCTACGGAAGCAATGTCAATGGATGCGTGTTCAACCGCTCTGAATCTATCTTGTATCATAACGAACCTGTAAAAAATCAACTCATGAATACAGACAGCACGTCTTTTCGGGCGTTGACATGCTGAATCGTCACCTGTATCTGTGTTTCGGGTTTTAATTCCATCTTGCTGCCCATAGCCAGATCGCATTCGATCATATATTCCGTCAACAGCACCTGGTAAGCGTTTCGCCGTTTTCCCAGAACAATGGCGTCTTCTTTCTGGCCGATACGGGATTCGAGATATTTAAAAATCCAGTATCGGGTGCGCTGATACTGCATCCGGGACACTTTCTGCATCGGTTCCTGAAGCTGCTGAATGATCTGTCGGATTTCATCCGTACTGTAAGGAACTTCCTGACCAAGAATAGCGCGAATCTGGCGCTGAGTCACCAGATCGTAGTATTTACGGATAGGAGACGTCGCCGTGACATAGGCATCCAGCCCCAACCCGGAATGACGCTCTGCCTGGTGAAACAGCATAAAGCGGCTCAACAGGCGCCGCTGCATGTAATTCTGGAACAGCGTTCCATCGCTGCCTTTGTACAGACGATCCCGAGGACCTGGCTGCGCCCTGAATATTGCAGAGGTTCCGCGTTCAGACAGAAACCTGGCCATCAGCCAGTTGGCCAGGATCATGACTTCTGTCACCATCATCCGTCCGGGACTTTCCCGGTTGATCCGGTTGACCGTGATGTCTCCGTTATCGTTGACCCAGACATTAATATCCGGAAGCATGATCTGCACAGCGCCGTTCCCCAGTCTTTTCTGACGAAATCGCGCCGCAATATCGCAGAGCCGGATAATTTCATGACTGCTGTCCGCCATCATATTCACATCATAATAAGTCAACTGCCGCTGCACCCGTATCCAGCTTGGAACGACTTCATAGTCCAGGACGTTCGCAGCACTGTCGAGGCGTATCAGGATGCTGATTGCGGGACGGATTTCACCGGCTTTAAGGCTGCATAATCCTTCCGCCAGACAGGACGGCAACATGGAAATCTTTTTATCCGGCATGTAGATGGAACTGGCCCGGAGTCTGGCTTCCTGATCCACGAAATCGTTTTTCTTCACAAAATACCCCACATCCACGATATGAACGCCTACACAGCAGGCGTCGCCATAATCCTCGAAACTAATGGCGTCATCATAATCGAGGGTGGACTGGCCATCGACAGTCATCAGAGGCAAATCCGTCAGGTCTTTGCGAGCAGAAACATCCAAGGTAAAAGAAGTGCCGGCCGCGATCATTTTATTGGCATGGGCCTCAGTTTCCGGTGCAAATTCCTGGGGAATATCCTGACGGATCAGTTCAATATTTTCATTCGAGGTAAAAATCCCAAGATTCACAAAGAGCGGGAACAATGCTTCCGTGTCATCGACGCCCGCCTTGGCGAGAATCTCTCTGGCTTCATCAGCACTGGGGCTTTCTTTATCGAAGAGATAGTAAGATTTGAGGATAGACAGGCAGGCGGATGTATCTTCCGCCCATTCGGAATTGGCGGGCTGGCAGGAAAGCCAGTCTTTGAGACATGCAGAGAAGTTTTCAATCCGCATGGCCTTGCGAATAGCTTCCTGCTCCTGAGCGATATTGCGATTGACCTGTTCTTCTGAAATCGGGAAAAATCGATTCTGATCGAACTTGAAATAGAGCCGATTCTGAAAAAAAGCGCGCACCACCGCGGACTCGTGATCGGATGTAACAGCATTTGAAAAGCAGAATTCCGTCATGGTGGGCAGATCAATCCACTCCTGTTCGGTATTGAGAACCTCCCAAAGCTCCCGGATATCGATCTGTTGCATCAACTGTTTCCGGAAACCGGCTATTTCCCGAAGCGCATCGACCATTTTGATGCGCCCCATGGACAAATCAAGTACCGTCCGGCTTTTATGAGACAGCCGGTTCAGCGGCAAACTGACCTCGCGGTTATTTTCGGTCAGAAGCTTCAGCCGCTGATTTCTGACTTCCTGCACCACCGCGCATAATATCTTCTGGTGATCAATGAACTCAACGATATTTCCTTGTTCCATAACTGGTTATCATACCAACCAGATGAATGAAAGTCAACGCGGGGGATTGATGAATGCGGATACAAAAACTCGAAAATAGTATCGAATACTCTCAGCAAAAGTTCAAAACGCCTCCGGCAGAACAACCGAAAACAAACTGCCTTTACCAGGTTCGCTCAGCACCTGTATATCACCGTTATGTTCCTTTACGATGCCGTAACTGACGGAAAGCCCAAGACCCGTACCCTGCCCCGTGGGTTTGGTGGTAAAAAACGGATCGAATATCCGGGGCAGAATCTGAGGTGCAATGCCTGCACCACTGTCTTTTACCCGAATGACGACCTGACGGCGCCGGACATCGTGTTCGGTCGAAATGGCAATGCGCCCTGTTTTTAAAATCGCCTGCCGGGCATTCATGACCAGATTCATCACCACCTGCTTGAGCTTCTCGGCATCCCCCAGAACCCGCGGCAGCAATGGTTCATACTGAACCTGTATCTCGACGCCGGAAACCTCAAACTGATGCGCCACCACCATCACGACCTGATCGATGGCGCTGTTGACATCCACATGGGCTTTTCGGGTCTCTGTTTTACGGGCAAAATTCAACAGCGCCTCGACAACCGTTTTACAGTTTCGGGTATGCTTTTCAATGGTTTTTAAATCTTCGAATTTCTGGGAACCTTCCGGTTCCTCCCGAAGCATGAGCTGGGTAAACCCCAGAATCAGCCCCAGAGGGTTGTTGACTTCATGCGCCACACCCGCGGAAAGCTGCCCTAATGACGCCAGTTTATCCGCCTGCAGAAGCTGTAATTCCATGTTCCGGCGATGTGTGACATCCTTAATAATACCCTCGCATATCGCTACGGCGCCATCGGAATTTCCCTGGCAGGATACGCTGATCAGCGCCTGACGTTCATTGCCGGCTCTGGTTTTCAAAATAAATTCCCTGTCCCGGACAAACCCCACGGATATCAGCTCCTGCTGAATCCGCACAAAGTCGTCCGGAAGCGAAAAAATATCCGAGAAACGCCATGATGTCAGAAGGCTCTGTTTGTCGCTGAATTCCAGCATCGTAATTCCGGTCTGATTGACATCCACAAACGCCCCCTGAATATTGGCCGCAAACACCATATCCATTGAACCCTCGAAAATTCTGCGATATTTTTTTTCCGATATTTCAATGGCCTCTCTGGAGTCTTCCAGTTTTGAAATGGTCTGTTTCAAAGACTGCGTCATGGCTTCGAAAGATTCAGACAACGCCTGAATCTCGTCTCCGGAAACAGTCCGATATATCCAGCACGTTTTGCAGACATCCCCCTTTTCGGCGTATTCCCCTTCCTTGCAGGTGGGGCACAGCGTCCCCTCCATATACCAGCATCGCTGCTGAAGCTCTCCATACGCCGGACAGCGCTCGTTGGAACATCGCATCAAATCCCAACAGTGTTTTTTGAGCGCCGGCGCCGTAACAACATTCAGATCGCCTTTCATGATCTGTTCCGAAGCGCGATGCAGATTCAGGACTCTCCGGATGACCTGATTGGCAAACCCGGCGCCCGCAAGGCAGGCAATGACGATGGAACAGCCGATCAAAACCCCGATGGTCCACAGAAGGCTGTGAATCGTGCGGTTGATTTTTGTCTTTGAAAGCCCGATGTGAACAGCCCCTATAGGCAATCCGTCGATCTGGATCGGCACCGCAATGTCATAAATCAGTTCCTTACCGGTATCCAGATATTGGATACTGGATGTTCGGCCTTTGGCGATCGGATTGACGGTTCTGAGCGCCACCGGAAAACCGTTATGAAATGTGTGGGATAAAACCTGTCCGTGCTGATTCAAGATAAACGCGTATGAGATATCGCGGCTTGATTGAACAACCCGATCTATCATCTCCTTGAGATAGAGAAAATCCATTCCCAGAACGACATCCTGACTTCGGGCCGCCAGCATCAATGCCATGGAAACGCCCTTGTTCAAAGATTCATGGAGCAGCGCCTTCTCCACCATGATGCGAACCGGAATGGCAATCAAAACCCCCGTCAGTAAAACGACGGCGATGATACCGCAATAGATTTTCCCGCGGATCCCTGGCTTCATCATGGTCATTTATCCAGGTCTATGCCCACGACATCCATCAGCTTTCTTACGGAATTGAACTCCGCATCACTGGATGGCACCACACGCAGGAAATGGGCTTTTTGCAGTATCATTTGATGTTCGGACGTATCCGGAGACAGCTTGAACAGGGCATCCTTGATTTTCTGAAGAATTTCTGGATTCATATTTTTTCTGGCGGAATATACCCATCCGGGATAATACCGGCTGTAAGCCACTACCCGAATTTTGCTGATGTCAATTCTATTTGCCACCACGTTCAGAGTCCCTTCGCGGATCAGCCCGATATCGAACTGACCGGCATACACGGCCAGCACCACTTTTTCCTGTTTGCCGCCAGGCCCCGGAGAAAATTCGATTTCAGAAAAATCCTGACGCTTGATATTATGGTCATAGAATTTACTCATGGGATACAAATATCCGCCTGCCGATGTCATGTCCACAGCGATCAACCGTTTGCCCCGGCAGTCTTCCAGGGTTTTGATCGATGTGTTGTCACTGCGGCAGATAATCTCTCCTCTGAAATTTTTATCTCCGGATGCCTCAACCACCTGAGCAAACGCTTTTTCACCATAGCGATGCGCCATTTTGACATAGACATACGGATTGGAAAATGAAATATCCACCTTTCCCTGCCCCACCATCCGCATATGTTCATCAAAGGTGTCCGGGAAAATTTGCCGAATACGATATCCGGTTTCCTCTTCGAGATATTTCACAAGCAGATAATGGCGTTCATACGAAACAGAATGGGAATACTGAGGCAGATACGCATAGGTGACAGCGTCGTCCGTATCCACAATTCGGGCGGGCTCGCGTTTGCTCAAATCGACTTTTTGGGGCGGATGATCATTGGAACAGCCCACACATGCCATGCAGGCAACCATCCAAAGGTACAGCAGATATTTCATATGAATCACTTGCGTTCAATTTTAAAATACGGTTATCACAGCTACAGGTAACGGAAGTTAAATACGAGAATAGAGAACGCTGTCCTTTTCAAACTCCTTGATCACATCATCACTTAATGACGGTGTGATCCGGGGAATAATCTGGGCAAATGTTTCCAACGTCACCCGGTAATCCTTTTGAGTCGCAAGCTCCTGTTCGAAGGCGAACTGCGCCACTTGATGAAACAGATACTGGATGTCGGCAGGTGTAAATCCGGATACCCGGTCCACAAGCTGATCCAAATCTATTTCTCCGGTATTCAGTTTGGAAAGGTAATATTCAAGAATCGTGGTTCTGCCATCTTTATCCAATCCACCTACCGGAATGATGCAGTCAAACCTGCCCGGCCGCAGCATGGCGGCATCCAACTGGCGTATGTAATTTGTGGCACAAACCAGCAAAATTTTATTTCCTTGATTTTTGAGCAATGGAATCTGTTTTAAAAATTCGTTGGTGATGGATTTATCAATCCTATCCGCCGCATCCCGGCTGCTGGCAATCTCATCAAACTCATCAATAAACAGCACCACCTCATCAAGATTTCTGGCCCTTTCCATGACTTCTCGCAAGTTGGCACCGATTTTTTCCACGCCATCCGACATGAGCATACTGGGAGCAATTTCTATGTACCACCAGGAAAGGGCACCGGCAATGGCCTTTGCAAAATGTGTTTTTCCGGTTCCCGGAGGACCGAAAAATGTAATCGCCTTGGGAGGCACGACGCCATGCTTCCTGGAAAGACTTTCTTCCGTCAGCGGTAGAATGATTCGACGCTGCACCAACTGTTTGGGCGGTTGAGAATCCGATATGGTATCCCAGATTTCCCTGCCGATACGCTGCGCCCCCATCTGATTCAGGATATCCAGCCGCTGATAGCTCATATATTCATCGACGGCCTGCTCCATATTTTCGATAAAATCAATGGAAGCAACACGATATCCGACATCCCTGCCAACTTTTTCCGAGAGAAACCATTTGTGTTTCAAAATCTTGGACCACAAATCCGCAGCAATATCCGGTTCAAATTTTGCTCCGGTAAGTTCAAAAATTTTTTTAGAACATGTTTCCGGTGACAATGTTTCCTGAGAATTATCTTTCATTGCATCCTCTTCACTCAAGACAGCTTATTGATAATATCCATTAGGATGATATCCACATAATCGGTAATCATAGCGTCACAATATCCTATAAATCATGCCAAATTCCATAAAAAATGCGATAATACACTAAAGCGTATTATCGCATCGAAACCAGACAAAAATACATTTTTATAAACCATAGATTTTTATGTCACCAGCGATCCTGATCAAATATCTCATTTTTGCTGGTGCCTGGGACGAGAATCGAACTCGTACAGGGATAAACCCCGAGGGATTTTAAGTCTGTTTTTTTGGGGTTTTCATTAGTCATCATTTTTCGCATAGAACATCTTGACATTATTAGGCGAATACGCTATTTTTACTATCACTTTGTATCACTCAAAATCACCGTCCACTGGTGAAAAATTTGTGACAGGTTTGTGACAAGAAAATGGGGGAAACAATCGCTATGATATGGAAAAGAACTAAATATGATGCCTTCGTAAAAAGTCGATTTTTGGCCATTTTGATGGCTGTAACATATTGAATTTATATGATGCATAAATTCAAATTTGGATTTTTTACGAGGACATCAAATATGATGGTGTATATTCAAGAGACGCCAAAAACGAAAGTTACGGTATCAAACAAGACTATTACCTGTCAATCAGATACCGGTTCAATGGAAAAAACTATCAGGAGGTTGTCGGCAGAGCTGCGGACTGTACACCAAAGCAGGCTTTTCTTGTTTTGTGCGAACTGAAGGGCAATCAGAAGAACGGCACGCCACCATTTACGTTAAAGATGAAGCGGGACATAGAGCAGGCAAGAGGGCTGAAAGAGGATGAAGAACAGGCGATGCAGGAAAAAGTGAATGTAACCTTCAAGACCTTCTTTGAAACAAAATACCTGCCTATCCAAAAGCTGCATAAAGGCCGAAACACATGGATAAAGGAAGAGCAGCACGCAAAGATTTGGTTGTGTCCAGTTGTCGGAAGCATCCCTGTAAAAGATATCTGTGCTTTCCATATTGAAAAGATCAAGCGGTTTACATGACCAGCAGAGTCAAGGCCATGTTTACCGAATTACTGCGAGAAAAACCGGATGCGCTTGTGCTCCCCGGAAGAAACAAGCGGGAGCTGAAAGAGATTGGGAAAACATTCCGCGAATGTGTGGATCACCTGGGGCTGAATTCCGGCATTGATGATGATCGGTTGAAATGCGTTTTTCACTCTCTACGTCATACTCATGCAAGCAGGTTATTGGAGGCCGGTAAGGACATCTACAGAGTAAAAGAGTTGTTGGGACATGCAAAACATAACCACAACCGAAAGATACGACCATGTGACGGCGGATAGATTAAGATCAGCCATTGAGGACATGGAACGAATGAATAGTCGGACTGGCGCTGAAATAATTCCCATGCCAATAATAAACAAGAGGTAAGGCCATGAGCTTATACGAACAAGATTTTTACCAATGGACACAGGAACAGGCGGCGCTTTTGAAAGCTGGTGCGCTGGCGCAACTGGATATTGAAAACCTGATAGAGGAAGTGGAGTCGATGGGGAAAAGCCAAAAAAGGGAATTATACAGCCGTCTCGTTGTCCTGATAATGCACATGCTGAAATGGGATTATCAACCGGATATGCAGTCAAGGAGCTGGGAGAACACCATATTGACGCAACGGCGTGAAATCAGGTTCCTGATTCAGGACAACCCCAGTCTCAAGCGCACTGTGTTTGAAGCGGCAAACTTTGTCTATCGTGATTCTGTGGACGCTGCATCTATTGAAACCGGATTGCCTATATCCGCTTTCCCCGAAAACTGCCCATACAGCGTCGAGCAAATCATGGGAAATCTGTAAGCGTCAACTGTGCGGGGCTGATTCCCAGCACCGCAGAGATTTTCGTTTTTGTTGTAAGTCTCAACCGGGAGGACGGTTTTTCCATTTTGGCATATGCAGGTTGAGAAATTTTCAGTTGTCTGGCAACCTCCTCCTGTGAAAGCCCTTTATATTCACACCATGCACGGACAAGGCTTTTCCCTTCAAGGGCATGTTTCTGAACCACATCACTCGGGAAATAAACCTTCTCTTTCGGTTTGACGGTAAACTGCAAGTATTCTGCATACGGAATAATGGCAAATGCCGGAACACCATTGTATAAAATAATCTGATGCTCAGTAGGTGCGTTCATCACGTTTTTTAACCTCCTCTATTTTGACAATGTTTAGAGATGTACTCACATCAAAAAACACGCGGAATCTGCCCGCCCTGAGGCGGTAATCGTACTGGTGGTTGACCAGTCTTTTTACATTCTTGCAAACAGGCCAATTTTCAAGCGGTAAGACAGCATTAAAAACCATGCCTCGCTCTGCAATCTGGATTTTCTTCAGTTGCCGAAGCGCTTGCTTTTCCCATTGAATTTGGTACATTCGTTTTTATAACCATTTTATATGTTTTTGTCAATTTTGTTATATTGGCAATGTGGGGATAGCCCGTGCGTCATGAACATGGGCGACAAGGCCGGGAATTTCCGCCGGCTTTCCCTTCTTTTCCAGGAAGATTCACGGGGAGATGAAATGGACTTTGTGTCTGAACGTACCATTGGGGGGAAATCTGTTGTTTGGCTCGAAGAAGTTCTCGAACACGCAGACGATAAGAGAATAAACCTGCTTTTGAAATCTGGAGCGCTCCAAATCTTTGAACGAATCCCGGCGGGATTGATTGAACCCGGTTCAATTGAGGAAAGGGAGCTGGCAATAGAGCATTCCGGCAAAGACCTGTCGGATGATGCGTGGAATAACCTGCTGGCGTGGCCAGATAGATTGCAGACCATCAGCGCCGTTCTTTACTGGGTTCTAATGAGAAGCCAGAGGCTGCTTCCAAACGTAGATGGTTTTGGCCGTGACAGAGAAAATCCTGATGAGTATGTACCGGAAGATGAGGTCGAGTACTCGGAATTACGTTGGGGAAAGCATCAAGACACCCAAAACGTCTTCTATCTTCATGGAGCGCTGCCAATCTTTGATACTGGTGTAGAAATCATCAAAGAAGTGTATGACAAAACTACCTATTGAAGAACATCAGCAAACGAATGGACAAAGGCGAATATCCAATATTTGTTACCGCAGGAAATGGGCGCGAGAAGCTCACTCATATCATGCACAATCGCTATCTATCTAATTGCTACGAGAGCCTTTCATGTATTACCGGTTCAATAGTGACCTTCGGGTTTAATTTCGGCAAATATGATGACCATATAATTGATGCCATCAACATCGCAGCCAAACATGGCAAAAAGACATCATCCAGGCTCTGGAGCATATATAGGCACCTACTCTAAGGCAGATAAGGATCACATTGAAAAAATTTCTGATCGGTTTAAGTGCAAAGTGCACATTTACAATGCCAAAACAGCAACTGTGTGGGGATAAGCCGCTCACCTCAACGCCAAAGTTTTTCAAACCGCGCCGGATTGGTCGCGGTGTATCTTACAGTATGCTGAATATTCCTGTGCCCCAAATAATCCTGAATCAACCTGGTGTCTGCTCCCTGGTCGGCCAAAGCGAAACCGCAACCATGCCGGAGCATGTACGGATGAGCGGGCAGGGCAAGCTTTGCTTTCTTTCCATATTCGCGGATTGCAAACCATGCCGTTTTTCTATTTAAAAGCAACCGCCTTTCGCTGATAAAAAAAAAGACTCTCCCTCCGGCTTCATCCTCGTCCGTTCCTTCAACCATGCTTTGACCATGCGGATTTCATCACCCCTGAGGGGTGCGTAGTGGATAGCGGTCTCGCGGCTGTTATTGCTACCAACTCGATGTGCGATCCACTTTCAAATTAAAAAGTGGTTGGGCCGGTTAAGGAGTGGGGGAATTGCCGCCATGGAATTTTCCAAAATGACGCGCCGAATAAAGGGCAATCAGGAAACCGCCCATTCCCATGGTAAGAATATCGGGGATTGAATGCAGGTCGAAATTCCCGACATGAACGATAAGCAGATACGCCACCACCACATTGAAAAAGCCCCAAACGATATTGACGGTCGATGACGAAAGTCCTTCGCCGGATGGCTTGGCAAATGGGCTTTGAAAAGCACGTCCCATCATTCCGCTGACAATATGCGGAATGGCGTTGGCGAGAAAAACACCGCCGAAAAAGTAAGAGATAGTGTTTGTCCAGTTCATGGTGAGTCCCCCCTTGGTTATTCCTGTTCAGAGACAAACGCGTCCGTAGTGACAACTGTTCCGCGTTTTGGAAATATCTTTTCCGTTAGAACGCGATGAACCTCGGCATCTGCATCGAGGCAGGCATCGTGAATTATGGTAATCTTGAAATCCAAATCAAACGCTCTGGTAACAGTTGCAAGGACGATGCCGCTGGTGGAAATGCCGAAAAGAACCAGATTTTCGATGCCGCGCGCGCGAAGCGTCAGGTTGAGGTGGTTTTCGGAGAACGCGCCGATGCGTTGTTTATAGATAATCAGGTCGCCGGGCTGAGCAATCGCGCCATGAAATTCGGCGGAAGGACTTCCTTTGACAAAAAGATTGTTTTGTTTTGCTTTTAGAAATTGAGTATCCAAATCGGCGACTTCCGGGTGGCCTTCGGAAAATCCCAGCCCCACATGGATAAGTTGATAATTTTTCTTTCGGGCCAAACCCACAATTTTGGATGCGTTGGGGATAATGCTTTCATAGCCGTCCCCCATCACCAATATCCCTTTTTGAAGGTCAAGCGTTACTACGGCGGTTTTGAATGGTTCAAGTTTCATTTTATATCTCCTTGTCCGGGTTATTTAGGCAGAAGCCCCATTTCCTGATAGATCGGACGCATGACTGTTCTGATTTTGGGCATTTGCAGCGAGAACCACAGTGAACCCAAAAGACAGAATGCCCCTGTGATAATGATCGTGGCGGAAGCGCCGATTTTCTGGGCCAAAGCGCCAGCCAGTAGGCTCCCAATCGGGGCCGAACCGAAATACGCCATTGCGTAATAGCTGATGACGCGGGCGCGCTTATCCTCGGGCACAAGGGTCTGAATGATCGTATTACTGGCAGAAGCGCTCTGCATCATACCGAATCCTGCAAATCCCATGAGCAAAAGCGACAGAACAAACTGATGTGAGAAACCGAACAAGATCAATGCAAGCCCAAGTGTGGCCGAACTCACTTGGATCATGCGCATCAAGCCAACGACCGATTTCCGGAATGCAAGAGAAAGCGCGGAAATAAGTGCCCCCAACCCAGAAGCAGCTGTAAGGCAGCCTAGTGTATAGGGGCCGCCATGGAAAACCTGACTTGCAAAGATAGGCAGCAAAACCATATACGGATAACCCATCAGCGAGACGATGGCGAAAAGCACAAGGATCGCCCTGAGAGGGGAGAAACTGCGGACATAATCCCAGCCCTCACGCATTTGCCTTAACAGGTTGTCCGCCGTATGTGCCACTTCCACCGGCTTGATCTTCATTATGAGAAGCGACACGACTACGGCTACATAGCTTATAGCGTCGATCAAAAAACATCCGCCTTCCCCTACGAGTCCGATTGTGACCCCAGCAAGGGCAGGCCCCAGCAGGCGTGCGCCATTGACCATTGTTGAGTTCAGGGCAATGGCGTTTCCAAGATCGTTCCGATTCTCGATCATCTGGACAAAGAATGACTGGCGTCCCGGCACGTCAAATGCGTTAATCAGCCCTTGCAACGCGCTGAGCACAATGACTTCCCAGATTGTAATGATGTGGCTGAGGGTAAGGGCTGCCAGCATAAGAGACTGGATGCCTGCCGCCGCCTGCGTCCAGATTAAGAGCTTTTGGCGATCCATTCTTTCGACCCAGGCTCCCGCCAGGGGTTGAAGAAGAAAGGGAACAATTTGGCTCGCAAAGCCGACAATACCGAGAAGAAGCGCCGAGCCGGTTAGCCGGTAGACTAACCAACCGGTTGCCATACGCGTCATCCATGTGCCGATGAGCGAGACACTTTGCCCTATAAAAAAGAGCCTGAAATTTCGGTTCTTTAATGCGCACCACGCATGAGAAAAGGAGACTTTCATAGATCGACCAGTTTTTTGATGACTTCGCCCGCCGCAAACAGCTTTTTCTGATCTTTCTTGTCGAGTTTTTCTATGGCGTGAGCCAGCCAGGTATGTTTGGCCTCTCGCGTATTTTTGCGCATGGCGTTGCCTTTGACGGTCAGAACAATGTTCATCTGGCGACCGTCAGTAGGGTGTGCCTTGCGTTCGACCAGCCCCATTTTCTCAAGCGTTGCGATAGCAGTGCCCATGGACTGCGACTTTACGCCCTCGGCGCGCGCAAGGTCTGCGGCGGTTGCCGGGCCGTTTTTATCAAGGCGAACAATGACGGATTTTTGTGTCCATGATAGTTCATGAAGTTCCGAAGGGGCCGCCGCCCGAACGCGCCTGATAAGCGACCCCAAGGCAAGCGTCAATTCGGCGGCGGATTCAATGTGTTTGGACGAAGACATACCTGAACTATACTATATTGACAGTTAAACTGTCAAGTTAAACTGTTGGTATACACATGGCATAAAGGTCCGGCCGCGTGAAACTGTCCTCGATGTAGTCCATACGGTTCCAAAGTTCCGCACGGTTCATTGCCAATGACAGTGCATTTTTTGGGAGTGCTATTTCATCATGGAGCACCCCTTGTTTGCGCGTGTAGTTGTGTCTTTCCCCGGTGCGTTCCTCGATCAATTTTACCCCGGCCCGGTAGGACGCCGCCGAACACTGCGAACCTTGCAGCGCAGCCCCCGACCGACCATACTATGGCTCAGGTAGTTGGCCGCAAGCGCCCTGCGTCGAAACTTGTACATGGAGCTGCGGCCGATTCCATAACGCTCAGATACTTGCGCGGCGGGATGTCAGCGCAACAAGTCCAGGACGGCCTGAACGCGGAGGTCTTGCGGAGACAAAGTGGGACAGGCGGCACAAGTCATGGGGGGGACCCTCCTTGTTGCGCAAAAGACGTATTGACCCTAATGGAGAAAATTACTCAGGCCGGGGCTGGTTTCCGCAGCCTGACTGAAGTGATTGACACCACCTCGCCCGGGGGCCGCATGATGATGCAAATTGTAGGAACCTTTGCGGAGTTCGAGCGGGCGATGCTGCGCGAACGCACACGCAATGGCCTTGATGCGGCACGCAAGCAAGGCCGTGTTGGCGGCCGCCGTCCAAAACTCAAGCCGCACCAACAGGAGGAAATCGTCCATTTGGTAAATTCTGGACAGAAGACGGCAGCGGATGTAGCCAGGCTATTCAACGTCCATCCATCTACCGTGTCGCGGTTAACGCAAAATTCATGCAAGTATGCCGGTACAGGAGCGGCAAGCGTTTTCTTCTTGTCCTGTGAGTATTCCCGTTTCTCCTGTACGATCAGGAAGCAATCTTCCGCCGGCGGTGGACATGGAAAAGGTTCAGGCGGCAGAAATCGCCAACAGGGAATGGAACACTCTGCCAGAAGATCAGCGTAGCGCATACATCGAGAGAATAAGGCCAAAGGCGGAGGCCATGCCTGGTAAGTTCACGGTTCTCCTGCAATTATTGGGGAAGAATTTGTTCATGAGGGAACATCGTTTCGCAAGCATACTTATGAGGGGGCATATGACCTGGTGTTTATCGTGGCACTCACAGGACGGACTACACAAAATGAAGGTTATTGACACATTCTGACAGACGATATAAATAAAGACCATACTTAATATGCACAATATATGGAGGCATATATATGGCAATGCCAATTCAACCGACACCGATATTAAGGGGTGATGACGCAATCCAGTTTTTTAAGATGGTTGAACGTGATTTAAAAACTCCTGCGAAGTACGTGAAAACCCCAAAGATCGAAAACGCCAGAAAATTAGTCAAAGAGTATAAGGGGTATGGGAAATATGACAGGCTTGATTCGTAACATTTTTGATGGTGCATGTTCCACATTAGACATTTTACCATCACATAGACCTTTTCCCAAAATTGCATATTTACATGCAACCGATAGCGAAAAATCAGCTTTAAGCGCATTGTGCAAAGACTGGGAAAGGATTGGCGTTGATCTCTCAAAGGTGATTCAAAATGAAAAAAGAAGGTGCGATTCAGAAAAATAAACAAGGATCTGTTTCCCATACCGAACAACGTCTTGAAATTCACACAAGCCCACTTCCCCCTCCGTCTATCTTATCTGAATATGACAGGATTTCACCAGGTTTTGCAGAACGGATTCTGAACCTCGTAGAGAAAGAATCAGAGCATCGCCATAATCTCGAAAAACAATCCGTTGAAACTGAAATTGAAGATCATAGACAGCGGAATATTGAAATCAGATTGGGGCAGATTTTCGCTTTTTTAATTGGTGTTATCACAATTCTTTCGGGGTCATATGTCGCGATAAAAGGCGCTCAAATAGCTGGTAGCTTCATCGGTACTTCTGGAGTTGTAGGATTGACGTCAGTTTTTGTCATAGGGCATAAAGGTAAGAATAAGTTTTAACCAAAGAGGATTTCTGCTCCATCAAACATTATCCGTCCTATCCTGCTGTAAAGATCACAAGATTCGGCGTGCATCATGCCTTTCAGGGTAATGATATCGGTTCATTTGTCTTGAATATGATAAAGAAACTCTTTATCATGGACAATAGAACTGCTTGCAGATTTATTACTGTGAATGCTTACAACAACGATAAGGCGATTCGTTTTTACACAAAAAACGATTTCAAATTTTTCAGCGAAAAAGATAAAAACCGTCACACAAGATCAATGTTTTTCGTAACTTCTCAATAAGTTCGGGCGAAATGATCATGGGTGAGGACTAATTGAGCAAATATTAAACCGCCGCCCGCATCAAATCCGATAGACGCGGGACAGCATTCAAGTTTTCTACTCGATCTTTGATATATTCCCAAAATGAGACGCTCAGCTTGCGGCATGTCTTTTTGAGACTGGTAAATGTATCACGGCATTTCCTGCCGGTACCACTTCGGGTTGATCCGCTGATTTTCCGCCTTTTCACATACTCGCGGATGTCACTTTCGCTTAAATTATTGTGAAGGGGAATTTCAGGCCGCTCCAGCACCAGCAGCAATTCCGATTTGTTCTGATGTATCCTTTTGAGCGCCTGGTTTAATGAGGCAAAACAGGTTTCCCGCGTAAATATGGTATCAAACTGTAATTCAATCCTGGCTTTTTTGGAATCATCCGGCAGCTCTTTATATTCTTTAAGCTCGGCATACAAATCCCATATCTGTGATCTTGAATTCTCAAGCTCACGGATATGGTCTTCGCCGTATCCGATCAATTTGCGAATTGTCCGCTCTGCATGAATCCAGCACAGCGCATGTTTCAATATATTGAACTGACCGGCATCATCACTGAGGATTACCATGTCTGGATTAAATCCATGCTCAATGAGACTGCCTGTCAGTGCGCCCTCTGTTGCAATCTGTATATGCCTTGGGCTGGTTATTTCCAATTCTCTGAGCCTGGCTTCCCACTGCAATTTGTTCTCAAAAACCGCTGGCATCGAAGAACTCAGTTTGAGTATCTGGGCATTGGCAAGCCCTTGAGAAGCCATATACGCCAATGCATCCGGATTAATGACGTAGTCGTGATAACCGGCACGCAGCAGTTCAAGGAAATTGATGCGGCTCTTGCTCTCTGTGCTTTCAAAACAGGCAAACAGATCATTTCCGATAAATGTGCAGACTCCGTTTTTCCCGTCATGGCGGGCGCCGGTATCATCTACCTGGATAAAGCTGGATATTTCAAGGCCGGTTTCAAAAATCTCCTGCTTTTCACGGTGATATGCATCTTTGCCTTCTGTGAGAATGTGACTGAGCTGCCCGGATGATATATCGATTCCAAATTCACGAAGCTCTTCCAGTAAAAGTGGCTGAGTGGTCAAGGCATGGTAGTATTGATAGAGAATAAAGGCTTGAAGATTGGGACCAAAGTGAGAACCGGATGTATCTGAAGGAAGCTTTCCCGTTACTGTGTTCCCATCGGGGGGTTCCCATCTTTCCAGACGATACAGAATATTGTCACTTTCGATTTTTATATCCTGAACCACAAAATCGTTATAGCCGTTTAAAACGGCTTCCCTCAGGAATACTTTCAGGGGGGATGGTAACCGTATTATGAATTGTTATCTGCCGTGTCTTGCTGCGTTTTTCTGAGCCGGGACGTTTTAAATCCAGTGATTTGGTTTTCGGCCTGGGTTTTTCAAGTTTTGATGGTTCAATCTTCGACTTGGGTTTCTGGCCTTTGAGTCTGGCAATCTCATCCTTTAACAGCTGGTTTTCTTCTTTGAGCTGGGCAACAGCTTCCATAAGCAGTAAAACCAATGGGGTTCGGTCAGCTTCTGGAATATCGGATATTTTAGGAATTTGAACAGTCATAACCTCTTTCTCGAAAAACACATTTGAATGTATGCCGTTTTCCCTATCTGAAAACGATTCGAAACACAAATGGTTTTAGCCTGCCGGCAAAAATAAAAATGACTTCTGAGCAGTATGGATAAGATGCTCTGCCCGAACTTATTGAGAAGTTACAAAAATAAAGCATAACTTATCGATATCAATATAAATATGAATTACTTTCCGGAATATGGGATATAATATCATCGCTGTCTCATAAATTGGGTTTGGGGTTTTTCTTGACACACACTTTGATCCGGTTGATAAACAGGAAAGTAGAAAATTATTCAATTTCAAAAGTGATGGATGGATATGGAGACCAGGATCGACCGGATTGAAAGATATATCGAAGAATTCGCTAAGGGAATGTTTGAATTGAGAGAATCCCAGAAGCACACTGACATACAGATAATGGAATTGAGAGAGGCTCAGAAGCATACCGACATACAGATAATGGAATTGAGAGAAGCTCAGAAAAAGACGGACGAACAACTGAAAAAAACAGACGAACAACTGAAAAAAACCATTAAAAAACTGGACGATGTCGGCGTAAATCTTGGGAAACTGGGTATTGTGCAGGGAGAGGTGGCGGAAGAATTGTTTTACCGTAACGTGAAAGGATTGTTTAATCCGCTGGATTGGCGTTTTTGTCGGATACGCAGGAATGTCAAGGTAAAGGGTTACGGAGAATATGACATTGTAGCGGACGAGAAGGGCAGAGTGCTGGTGATCGAGGTGAAAAACAAACTGGATCGACGGATGGTAGATGAATTTATGCAGAAAAAATTGCCGCGATTCAAGACCTTATTGCCGGAATATCAGGACAGCAGGATACTGGCGGGAATTGGAGCGCTGGTGGTCAAGGATGATGTGGGCAGATATGCGGAGAAGTCGGGACTGTTTGTGTTGACACAAACCAGTGACGGCGGTGTAACGCTCATAAACCGGAAAGATTTCAGGCCAAAAGAATTTTCGTGATAATCGGGTACCACTGGCGGCAGCCAATCCCTCCTTCCTGAACCTGGCATGAGCTTTTCGTTTGCTGCCCGCCAGAAAATCGACTTTTTACAAAGTCGTCAACGTTGATGCTCTCGTAAAAAGTCCGTATGCGATGCTCGTGCTGCGGCCTTCACAGAAAGCGTAATCTCGGATCAATCCGGAATCTTTCCGGGCATCGTCGCCAGCCGCTACCCGTTCCTGACAAAAAAATGACATGTTTTCAAGGGACTTATTCGCTTCCTGAATTGGACATCTTGACGATTCTCTGCGCGGCCTTTTATCTTGACAAACGAACGCAAATTGAATAAACATACAATTAAAATGTTCATTTGAATCGTACATTGTCATTTTGGAGAAGCCAATGAAACCAGCCAAAAAGCAGGAACGGGATACCCAGTCACGTCTTCTGGAAAGCGCCTGTGAAATATTCGCCCGGAAAGGATACCGGGACGCCACGCTTGCAGAGATTTGTGAACAGGCAGGCGCCAATATCGCGGCAGCCAATTATTATTTCCGGGACAAAGAGACGTTATATACTCAGTCTTGGCGTCTGTCTTTTCTGCGATCCATCGAAACATACCCTCCGGACGGCGGCGTATCCCCCGATGCAACGCCGGAAGAACGCCTGCGGGGACGGATTCTGTCCGTTCTCTGTCGTGTCAATGATCCCAACAGTCATGAGTTCGATGTTCTTTACAATGAGCTGGTCAATCCGACAGGACTGCTGTTAGAAGTCATACGCGAGACCGTGGATCCGATCCGCCGGGGGCTGTTCACTCTGGTGAAAGAGCTTCTGGGCGCCAATGCATCCGATCTTCAGATACAGCTCTGCCAGATGAGCATTCGAGCGCAGTGCTTCGACCTTATGATGCGGAAACGGCGATATCAGGCGGCTCCGGAAATCAGAGATGAATTCACGCATCCATATCTCGATGTGGATATCGAAACGCTGGCCGATCATATTCTGCGTTTCAGCCTTGCCGGAATCCGGGAAATTCGCACTCAGATCAACCCCGCAACAGACGAATGCTCCTGAAACAACTGACAGGCATACAACCAATCCTCCCAAAAGCGAATCACTTCCATGAAAATCAAAAAAACGATATCCACCGTCATTGTTCTGGGGCTGATAGCGGCAGCCATCGTGATATACCTGCGAAAGGAAGGTGAGCAGCCGGTTTCTTACCGGACCGCCGCCATCACTCGTGGAGACCTTCTGGTTTCCATCAGCGCCACCGGAACCGTAGAACCTGAAGAGGTTATTGATGTCGGCGCCCAGGTCGCCGGACAAATCCTGAAATTCGGCATCGATAAAAACGGTAAATCCGTGGATTACGGATCGGTTGTCGAAGCCGGTACGGTTCTGGCTCAGATCGATGATTCTCTCTATGCGGCGGATGCCGCATCCGCTGCGGCACAGGTACAGCAATCCAGAGCAGCACTCCAGAACGCTATCGCAAATATGGGACAACTGAACGCAAAGCTCTATCAAGCCAGGCAGGACTGGGAACGTGCTCAGAAAATCGGCCCGTCCGAAGCATTGGCGCAGAGCAGCTATGACGCCTACAAGGCGGCCTATGACGCCGCTGCAGGCAATGTTGCTGTGGGACAGGCCGCCATCATGCAGGCGCGCGCGGCCGTAGCGCAGTCGGAAGCCGCCCTGAAACGGGCGCGGCGTAATCTGGAGTACTGCACGATCACGTCTCCGGTAAAAGGTGTGATCATTGACCGTCGGGTCAATATCGGTCAGACGGTTGTCTCCAGCCTCAGCGCTCCAAGTCTGTTTCTGATCGCCAAGGACCTTAAGCGGATGCAGGTATGGGTTGCGGTTAACGAAGCCGATATCGGTAAGATTTATCCTGGACAGCCTGTCAGTTTTACAGTGGATGCCTTTCCCGGCGAAACATTCCGCGGAGAAGTCGGTAAGGTACGGTTGAACGCTTCCATGACCCAGAACGTGGTCACTTATACCGTGGAAGTGATCACGGACAACTCCAGCGGGCGCCTGCTTCCCTATTTAACCGCCAATGTGCAGTTTGAAATGAATCATCTTCATAACGTGTTGCTGGCGCCGAATGCTGCATTGCGCTGGACGCCGGCGGAAGCGCAGATATCTCCGGAATTTCGCAGTGTGCGTTCGGAGGCTCTCAAAGAAAAAGCTGTTTCCGCTCCGGAATCACAACAGGGTCGAGCCGTATCTGATAAAAAATCTCCTGAAAACCGCGCTTCCGGTCAGAAGGCGCGTAAAAAAGGCGCGCTCTGGATTCGCCAGGGAAATTTTGTCGCGCCGATCGCCGTCACGACGGGGCCCACCGATGGCATCCTGACCGAAGTTCAGGGTGACAATCTGAAAGAAGGTATGGAAGTTGTTCTCGGACAGCAGACAGCGGAAGCGGCTCCCACCGGTTCCACCAATCCCTTCCTCCCGCAGATGGGCAAAGGCCGCAAGGGCGGGCATGGATGATTTTATGGCGCTGATCGAACTGAAGCATATTGTCAAGACATACCGCATTGCGGACATGGATGTGCCGGTGCTGAAAGGGGTGTCGATTCAGATCGACACCGGTGAACTTGTGGCGCTGATGGGGTCTTCCGGTTCCGGGAAAAGTACGCTGATGAATATTCTGGGGTGTCTGGACAGACCCACATCCGGCGAATACTGGTTCAATCAGCAGGAAATTGCTCAGCTTTCTGCAGATGAGCGCGCCATTTTGAGAAACCGCAGCATGGGTTTTGTTTTTCAGAGCTTTAACCTGCTTCCCCGCGCCAGCGCTCTGGAAAACGTCACCATGCCGCTGTCCTATTCGGCAACGTATATTTCAGACAGGGAGGCTCGTCAAAGAGCATCTGAAATGCTGAGCCGCGTCGGACTCAAGGACAGAATGGATCATGAACCCTCTCAGCTTTCCGGAGGTCAGCAGCAGCGGGTCGCCATTGCGCGGGCATTGATCAACCGGCCTCCGGTTCTCTTTGCGGATGAACCCACCGGAAATCTGGACTCGCACACCAGCAATGAAGTGCTTCAGATGTTCGAACAACTCAACCAGGAAGACGGTATCACCATCATTCTGGTCACCCACGATGCGGCTGTTGCCAGACATGCCCAAAGGGTCATCCGCATCGCCGACGGCCTGATCGTGGATGGTGACGCAGACAGCACCCTGGAAGCGGCGGGAAAAAAATGAAGATTCACCGGATTCTGCGAACCGCGCTTCAGGCGCTTCAGCGAAACCCCATGCGGGCGATGCTGACAACGCTTGGGATTGTCATTGGTGTCGGCGCTGTCATCGCCATGATGGAAATCGGAAACGGCTCATCGGCAGCCGTCCAGAAATCCATCGCCAGCATGGGCGCCAACACCATACTGGTGCTGCCCGGCACCGCAGCCAGCGGCGGGGTCAGTTTTGGTTTTGGCACCAGCATCACCCTGACACCTCAAGACTATGAGGCCATTCTCCGGGAATGCCCGGCGGTATCCAGCGCGGCCCCTGTGGTAAGGGCGCGCACTCAGGTGGTATATGGCAATCACAACTGGGTGCCCAATACGATATTTGGCACCACGCCGTCATTTCTGGAAGTTCGCAACTGGACGGACATGGCGGACGGTGAATTTTTCACCGAACGGGATGTTTTAAACGCCAACAAGGTCTGCGTGCTGGGGCAGACCATTGTCCGCGAACTCTTTCAGGGAGAATCTCCTGTCGGCAAGGAAATCCGCATCAAGAATATATCGTTCCGGGTGGTCGGTGTGCTTGCATCCAAAGGCGCCAATATGATGGGCATGGATCAGGACGATATCGTTCTGGCGCCCTGGACCACCATCAAGTATCGTGTCGCCGGCTCCATGCTGACTTCCACCAACCAGAGCAGCAGCTCCACGACGTCTTCATCGGATACATCCACATCGGTCAACACCCTGAACACACTGTACCCGGGGCAGACGAGCCTGTATCCCGCGCAGTCCACCACTCAGGCTGCGGACAATCCTATTTCTGTGCGGTTTACGTATATTGATCAGATTCTGGTCAATGCGGCGTCTTCATCTGAAATTCCTGCCGCCATCCGGCAAATTACCGCGACGCTGCGGGAACGTCATCACATCCGCGAAAACGAAGATGATGACTTCAATATCCGGGATATGACGGAAATGACCAAAATGCTGACATCCACCACCAGTCTCATGACCAATCTGCTGCTGTGCGTTGCACTGATATCCTTGCTGGTAGGCGGGGTCGGCATCATGAATATCATGCTGGTTTCCGTTACGGAACGCACGCGGGAGATCGGGCTTCGCATGGCGGTCGGCGCCAGGGCGCGGGATATTCTCCGGCAGTTTCTGGTCGAATCTGTCGTTTTGTGTCTGGTGGGCGGCGGAGTCGGCATCTTATTGGGGCATGGCGGCTCTTATCTGGTGCAGATGTTCCTTCACTGGCCCATCCAGAATTCACCGGGTGCCATTGCTGCGGCAGTGATCGTCTCAGCCGGTGTGGGCATCATTTTCGGATATTATCCGGCGTGGCGAGCATCGCGTCTGGATCCGATCGAAGCCTTGCGCTATGAGTAACGTTATGAAAACAGGGAGTATCCTTATGTCATCAACTTTCAGGGGCGTCTTGCGGCTACTGGCGGTAATGTTCACGGTGGCGGTTTCGATCACCGTATCCGGATGCGCTGTCGGCCCTGCCTATCATCCTTCGCAGACAGCTATGCCTGCCGCGTGGGTGGGGTCTGTCCCCGAAACTGCGGCTGAAAACGTGGTGGATATGGCTCACTGGTGGTCCGTCTTTCACGATCCGATTCTGGAGTCTCTGGTGACACAGGCTGTTGCGTCAAATCTGGATCTGAAGCTGGCGGAATCCCGCATCCGTCAGGCCAGAGCCGCGCGAAGTGCAGCGGTGGCGGGTCTAGGGCCTGCCGTCAGTGCGAACAGCTCTTTTACCCGGAGCCGGACATCGCCGGGAGGAAGTTCGGCCAGTAAAACATATGGAGCAACGGATGGCACGCTTTCCAGCCAGTATCAGGCCGGATTCGACGCTTCCTGGGAGCTGGATATTTTCGGCGGTGTCCGCCGGAATGTGGAAGCCGCCAACGCCGATCTTCAGGCCAGTATCGAAAGCCGGCGGGATGTTCTGGTAACTCTGGCTGCCGAAACCGCCGTGAATTATATCGATCTTCGGGCCTGTCAGCAGCAGATCGTCATTGCCCGGGAAAACCTTCTGGCGCAGCAGCGCACCGCCGAACTGACGCGGAAGCTTTTTAAAACCGGATTCTACAGCGCCCTGGATACCGCCAATGCGGATGCCCTGACGGCAACCACGGCCGCTCAGATTCCGGTTCTGGAAACATTGGCCCGGCAATACATTTACAGCCTCAGTCTGCTGATTGGCCGTGAACCTGGAGCGCTGATGACGGAACTGACCCCGCCATCCGGAATACCGGCGGCGGCGCCATCCGTGCCTGTTGGAATTCCAGCCGATCTATTGCGGCAGCGGCCGGACATCCGCATGGCTGAAGCCCAGATTCATGCGGCTACAGCGCGTATCGGCGTGGTCACGGCCGACCTGTTCCCCAAATTCACGCTTTCCGGCGCCGCCGGATTCATGAACAACGATTTTACTTCCTGGTTTGACTGGGTGAACCGTTTCTGGTCTTTCGGCCCATCGGCCAGCTGGCAGATTTTCGATACCGGAAAAACCCGTGCCAATATCGAGCAGCAGAAAGCCCTTGAGGAGCAGTCCGTCATTACCTATCAGCAGACGGTTCTGACCGCGCTTCAAGAAGTTGAAAACGCGCTGATATCTTCCACCCAAGAGTATGAACGTCGCAAAGCACTGACCGATGCCGTAACAGCCAACCGCAAGGCGGTGGATCTGGCCATACGGCTTTACAGCGATGGACAGACGGATTTCCTGAACGTTCTCCAGTCCCAGCGTTCTCTCTACACCTCTGAAGATGCACTGGCGCAGAGCAACAGGAATGTCTCCACCAATCTGGTCGCGCTTTACAAAGCCGTTGGCGGCGGGTGGGAGAATTAAGGCCCGTCTGCAACAATAGACATTGCCCCAATGGTCGCGCTTTCCTGGAGACTATGAACAGGACACCTTGAAAATGCGCGGCTGCCCCTTTGTTTTACCAATCTGAAAACAGTTCTGGGATTGGATGAGATCATCCGTTTTATAAAAAAGCAGGGCATGCCTGGATAGCCCTGCTTTTTTTATTTTGACGGCTTCGTAAAAAGTCCGCATGCTGTGTTGTGCTGCATCCTTCGTCATTGCAGCGTACGGTAAGTACGCTTCATTCCTTGCGGATTTGCACGCCTTGCCTGCGAACATTTTACGAAGTCGTTCGAAAGTTGACTCCCATATGACTTTGCTTTAAGGGATAAAGAAATTACAAATTTACCGTTTTATGATAGATTGTTATATTCCACCAGTTTAGAACGGGTGAGCGTTGCAATCGTCGCTCAAGGTCTGTTTTTTCGTTCCCGGAAATCTTAACGCCTTTCTCATATGGTGCATCCAATAGCCGTGTCACAGCGCGTATCCCCTTCCAAAAGAAATTGCCAGCTCGTTTTAACACAATCTCCACGGTATCCAACAAAGATCCGTTCCATGATTTCTCAAGCCCGGCCCAATAGCGCTCAATGCTATTATATTTGCTGTGATAGGGAGGGTAGTAAACGAGTCGAACACAAAGTCCGGTCATGTCTGCAAACTCCGTCAAGCGAAACAGAAATTGAGTGCGGCAGCCACTGCATTCCGGTCCGTTATCAATGTTAATGACAAGCTGTTTCAGACCACAAAACTGCTGTTTTCTCTCTCCCCACCAGAGAAGAAGGCTATCAACAATAAAGTCGCTGGTTTTGTAGCTGGTATCGAAAAACAAGAACGACCTGCCGGTAACCGGTTCCAAAATGCCACCAGGAACCAACTTTTCCTTGGGGCACATATCATGATCCAACGCTTTAACAGCATCAACGCCACGCGAACGGCCTCCTCTGGAATATTCACCAACATTGACAGTTGCCTTTGTGTCTATGCAGATTCTCATGGTTTCAGAATCAGCATCCGCCAGAGCATTCATCTGCCAGACGTTTTCAAAGATAGCGTCAGTTTCTGCTGTTTTTTTTGGACCTTGGTTTTAGCCACAGTGCGCAACCGATAATTATGACGCATCAGGATATTGGAAATCGTGCGCACGGTCGGCAATGATTCTGTTGACCAGCCCTTTTCCACAAGAGCATCGTATACTGCTTCAGCCGTCATGTTCGTATACATCAGGGTTGTGCGCAGATGAGATTCGGATTCACTATGTGGTTCCATAATGTCGCGTATTTCAACAAGCAAATCTGGATTTTTTTCCTCTGCTTTCGGTTTATGCCGTTGAGAGATGTCGTTCACACATGAAATGCCTGTTTGAAATTCCTTGATTCCAACTTCCACAACAGATCGGCCCCAGCCAAACACATCCTCAGCCACACGATGCTTTCCGTCCAGCAACAACAGGGTCACATCTCCCATCGCACGCCGTCGCGCAGGCCAGGGAATCAAATCAATCAAACGCGAAATCAAGTCCACAAGTTCTTTTGATATCCCATTTCGAACCAAAGTCGATGTCTTCATACACAGTCCCTCCTTTTTTGTTCTATGAAAACAATATAAACGGTATTATAATATTTTCCAAGCCTCTAAAAACTGATTAGGCTGGATTTAAAGACCAAAATATAACCACAGGTTACACGAAAAGCTTAAACATTGAGTTTATATCCAAAATATAAAATCCGCCGCACAACCAGCCTTCTGACATACCCTCTAAACGATGTCAAATAGACATATCAACAGAACCCATCGGGAACATAAGCGATTTTCGCTTGACAGCCAGCCCCGGAAAGATGCAGAAAGATATCCACGATCTTACATTCTGAGCACAATGGCAGGTAAACGTGGCCAGGCCTGTGTTCTTCGCTTATTCTCCCCATCAGATTGCGGAATGGATTGATGTAAAAAAAGGACAAGCATTATGTCACTGACCTCTGATGAACTTATGGCTGCGTTTGTTGATGAGGCTGTCGAGCATCTTTCCAGCATTGAAAATGATCTGCTGACCATCGAAAAAGCCGGGAATGCTGTCGATCAGTCGCTGGTGAACAAGGTTTTCCGAGCAGCTCATTCCATCAAAGGCGGCGCAGGCTTCGTCGGGCTCGCCAATATCAAGGAACTGTCGCACAAAATGGAGACGATTTTGGGACTGATTCGAAGTGGAAATCTTTTCCCGAATTCTGAAATCATTACCGTTTTGCTGATGGCTTCAGAATCGTTGAAACAACTGGTAGGAAATGTCGCCGAAAGCGACGCAATGGATATCTCCGATTCGCTGAAAGCCCTGGATAGTATTCCCCATGAACCTCCATCTCTATCAGAGAAAACCATACCGACAGCTCAAACGCTGATTTTCCAAAAACCGCCGGCGGTTCAAATTCCGGAACAGGCCCGGTCATCGTTGCCTGAATTCACGCCAGAACCGTTTCCGGTATCGGATATATACGCCGACATGCAGATTCCGCAAGAAATCGTGCTGAAGGCCAGAAAAGAAGGGAAGCAGGTTTATCTGCTTCGGGTAGATCCCGCTCAAGACGGCTTGTTTCGCGGCAAAAGCACGGTGGATATCATCGATGAATTGAAAATCTACGGGACGGTTCTGTCTTGCCGTAGTGGAGAAAATCCGGGCGACACTTCAGATGGAACGTTTCGGGCGGAAGCGGCTGTTGTCCAGATCGTTTTCGCCTGTATTCTGAACCCGGAAGATATGGCGTTGCTGCTGGAGATAGACAAAACGCACCTGACACTGATAGATGACGCCACCCATAGCGTTCATTTACAGGAATCCCCTGTCATACAGCCGCCTGTACTCGTTCCACCTCCCGGATCAATTGCGTTTGCGGATCAGAGCCATGGTGATGCTGACAAACATGCATATGTGGAAATCGTTCCGGCTGCAGATCTTCGGAGCCCCATGCCTGTTGTTTCTACTTCCCATCCCGGTATTTTGTTTCCTTCTAAAAGTGAAAAAAATCATCCTGCAGACGGCTCTCCAACCAGTATCCGCGTGAATGTTCGGATTCTGGATGCGCTGATGGATCTGGCAAGTGAACTGGTACTCAGCAGAAACCAGTTGCTCAAATCCATCACCATGTATGACCACAGGCAGACGGAGAACATCGGCAAACGCGTGGATCATATCACCTCCGACCTTCAGCGGGTTATCATGCTGACGCGGATGCAGCCCGTGGGCAATCTCTTCAACAAGTTTCCGCTGGTGGTTCGTAACATGGCCCGTGATCTGGGAAAAGAAATTGCTTTTGAAATTGAAGGCGCGGATGTGGAGTTAGACAGATCCTTGCTGGAAGCCATGAGCGATCCGCTCACCCATTTGATTCGAAATGCGGTAGGACACGGCATTGAAACCGCGGATGTCCGAAAAAATCTCGGCAAGCCCGGAGTCGGGAAAATTATGGTAAGGGCATTGAACGAGGCAGGGCAGGTGGTTATCGAAGTGATGGATGACGGTGCAGGAATAGAACCGAACCGAGTGGCGGTGTCAGCGGCTTCCAGGGGATTTGTCACAGAAGAGCAGATTCGCGTCATGAGCGAAAAGGACAGATTGAACCTGATTTTCCTGCCGGGGTTTTCCACATCCGCTCAGATATCGGAACTTTCCGGTCGGGGCGTCGGAATGGATGTGGTTAAGACAAATCTGGATGCGCTGGGGGGGCTTGTGGATATTGATTCTGCACCCGGGAGAGGCACCTGCATCCGCATCCGGTTACCACTGACGCTGGCGATTATTCCCTCCCAGATCGTTTCGGCTGGAAATGAGCGTTTCGCCATCCCCCAGATCAATCTCGAAGAGCTTCTCAGGATTCCGGCAGCCAAAGTCAAGGATCGGGTGGAGCGGGTCGGCAGCGCGGAAGTGGTGCGATTGCGCGGCAAACTGCTCCCGCTGGTGCGAGTAACCGATATTTTAGGCATTCAACGCACATACACCGATCTGAAAACCCGGCAACGTGTGGTAGATCGCCGCGTGGCCGTGGCCGATCGGCGTTCCAGAAAAACATCGTTGATCGCAGATGATTTCGAAATAGAACATAATCCCGATCCGCTGGTGGCCATCGACAGTCGTCCGTCCGCAACAGCATCTCCGAAAGCTTCCGACCAGTCTCCGGCATTTCGCGCTGGGCCGGACCGCCGGTATCGGGCTGTCAGCGCGCTGAATATTGCCGTCGTTTCCACAGGCCAGATAAAATACGGGCTGGTTGTGGACGCTTTTCACGATGCCGAGGAAATTGTTGTCAAACCTCTGGGGCGGCATTTGAAAACCTGCCGGGGATATGCAGGCGCCACCATTATGGGGGATGGAAAGGTTGCCCTGATTCTGGATGTCAATGATCTGTCGGAGATGGCAGGGCTGTTTTCCATGGACGGTACATTGAGAGCAGGTGAAATAGCCCGGGAAGCATCACCCGTAGTCCGCACGGAAATCGATCCCCTGAACCTGCTCATTTTCAGAAATGCGACAGATGAACAGTTTGCCATGCCGATGAATCAGGTGCTGCGTATCGAAAGAATCCGGCAGTGCGATATCCAGTCTTTGGGAGGTGTGCGAACCATTCAATACCGGAGCGGCAATCTGCGTGTGTTCAGCATCGATGAAATTGCCCGTGTAAAGCCTCTGGCGGATTGCGAACATTTGCTGGTCATTGTTTTTATGATTGCCGGCAGAGAGCTGGGAGTTCTGGCGACAGGGCCGGTGGATTCTGTTATCACTGACGCAGGCATTGACGGCGACGCGTTGAAGCAGCCCGGTATCATGGGGTCCATGGTGCTGAATGGCAACACCACGCTGCTGGTGGATGTTCTGGAAATCGTTCGAACGCTGTATCCGGACTGGTTCACGGACACCGCTGGCGCCAAGCGTTCACTGTCTGTGAACGCCACGCTTCTGGTCGTGGATGATTCGCGGTTTTTCCGGACACAGATCACATCGTTCATCGGCAGCGAAGGATATGAGGTGATAGATGCCGAGGATGGAGAGGCCGCCTGGAAAATTCTTCAGAGTTCCGATCGGCATATCTCCATGGTGGTCACCGACATTGAAATGCCCCGGCTGAACGGTATCGAACTTACGGAAAGAATCCGAAGCGACGCCAGATTTTCCGGGCTGCCGGTGATCGCTCTGACAACGCTGGCGGATGACAGGGCCATGGAACGCGCAAAGCAGGCCGGCGTCAATGAATATCAGATCAAACTGGATAAGGAACGTCTGGCCCGCAGCATCGGTGCGCTGATGTCTGAACGGATAAAACATGCCCCTGAAAGTGAATAAAGGATGCCGGGGACATAGAGATCATGGAGGACAGTATGCAGATCCTGAAAAATATGAGATTGCGAACAAAGTTTATGGCGATATTCCTGGCGGTGGGAATCATTCCGTTTGGCACCATTGGAATTATTTCAAAAGTTGTGACGGGAAATGCCCTTGAAACAGAAGTCAACCGGCAACTGATCACCCTTAGGGATATCCGGAAAAAACAGATTCAGAACTATTTTGACAATGTCTTTACCGATATCCGGATTTTTTCTCACCGAAAGGGTGTGCTGGATTTCTTCAATCTGCTGATCGGGCTGGATGCCGCTGCAAAACCGGATGGCGCTTTTGATATTTCCAGTCCGGAATATCAGAAAATCAACGATCAAATGGGCAAAAACATCCAGAACTTTTTTGAGGAAAGCGGATATGCAGACATTTATATGATATGCGCCAGGCATGGTCACGTCATGTTTTCCTGTGCCCGGCAATCCGATCTGGGGACGAATCTGAATACAGGCCCCTACAAAGGCAGCGGGCTGGCTGTCTTGTGGAAAAAAATCGCCAAGACTCGCAAACCGGCTATGGTGGATTTTCAGCCCTATGCGCCATCCGGCAACCGGCCTTCGGCATTCATTGGATATCCGGTTATGGGCGCGGATGAAACGCTGGCCGGCGTCATCGCTTTTCAGATTTCACCGGATGCCGTCAATGTTCTCATGAGCGAACGCTATGGTCAGGCCAAAACGGGCGAAACATATCTGGTAGGGCCGGACAATATCATGCGTTCCGATTCATTTCTGGATCCCGGCCGGTTTTCCGTTAAAGCTTCATTTGCCAGCCCCGAAAGCGGCAGGGTGGATACAGAGGCCGTTCGAGAAGCTCTGGCCGGCCACCGCGGTGAGAGACGAATCCGAAATTATGATGGACACATCGTATTTTCCGCATATGCCCCGCTTAAAATTGAAGATATCACCTGGGCGATTCTGGCGGAAGTTCGGGAAAAAGATGCCTACAGAGCACTGGACGCCATGAACTGGCTGATGGGAACCGTGGCCTCTCTGGTAGTGGTGGTGATTGTACTGACCGCATTTCTGGTAACACGCTCCATCACATATCCGATTAACAAAAGCACCCGCTTTGCCAAACGCATATCCGAAGGCGACTTTACCGAACTGCTGGAGATGAAGCAGAAAGATGAAATCGGGATCCTCTCCGGAGCGCTGAATCAGATGGTGACCAGTCTGCGCAAAATGATTGGCCAGATTGTCGAGGGGGTGGAGACGTTATCGGCGTCATCCACAGAGCTTTCCGCCATATCCCGGCAGATGTCCGCTAATTCCGCCAACACTTACGAACGCTCGTGCAGCGTAGCGGCGTCCGCTGAGGAAATGAGCGCCAATATGACGTCTGTCGCAGCGGCTGCAGCGCAGACATCCACCAATGTCAATATGGTAGCCACAGCTTCCGAGGAGATGACCGCCACCATCAACGAAATTGCCCGCAATGCCGAAAAAGCCAGAAAAATCACCAATCAGGCAGTGACAGATGCGCAAAACGCGTCGGAAACCGTTCACGATCTGGGCAATGCGGCGCATGAAATCGGTAAAGTAACGGAAACTATCGCTGATATTTCAGACCAGACCAATCTTCTGGCGCTGAACGCCACTATCGAGGCTGCCCGGGCCGGAGACGCCGGAAAAGGTTTTGCGGTTGTGGCCAATGAAATCAAGGAGCTGGCCAAACAGACTGCGGAAGCCACGCGGGAAATCAAAGACAAGATCGAGGGAATCCAAATCTCTACTTCCGGAACCGTGACCAGAATTCAGCAGATTTCACAGATTATCAATGATATCAACGAAATCGTGTCTTCCATTGCCACCGCGGTCGAAGAGCAGTCCATTACAACCAATGACATTGCCGGGAATGTAGCTCAGGCAGCCCGCGGCATTCATGAAGTCACTCAAAACGTGGCGCAGAGCTCCGACGTTTCCCAAAGTATCGCCCAGGATATTTCCGGGGTTAACCGCGCTGCGGAAGATATCTCCGCCAACAGCACTCAGGTGAGCATGAGCGCCGAAGAATTGAAAAAACTGGCGCGCCGTCTGAAAGACATGGTGGAAATATTCAAGATATAAACGGGTGGAAAGAACGGCCATGAATCATTCTGAAAAATCAGGCAGCGAAATGGAACTGGCTACATTTTATCTGGGAGATGCCTGCTGTGGCATTAACATCCTGACGATACAGGAAATCAACCGGTTGAGTGATATTACTCCCGTTCCTCTGGCGCCGGATTATGTGAAGGGTATCATGAATCTGAGAGGGCAGATTATCACGGTGATAGATGTGGGAACGCGCCTGGGCATGACATGCGGTACCGATACGGGACAACGGCGTAATATTATCGTTCGGCACGAAAATGAATCCATCGGTCTGGTAGTCGATCGCATCGAAGATGTCATCTGCATACGGACAGAAGACATCGAAAAGCCGCCGGCAAATGTCCGCGATATTCAGGAGCGCTATTTTGATGGTGTGCTGAAAACCGACAAACGCCTGGTCAGCGTGTTAAACCTTGCGGAAGTACTCAGTGCACAGGAGTCAAAACATTGACGGCTTCGTAAAAAGTCCGGATGCTGCGCCAGCGCCGCATCCTTCGTCGTTGCGGCGTACCCAAAAGTACACCTCACTCCTTGGGGATTTGTGCGCCTTGCCTGCGAACTTTTTACAAAGCCGTCCGAAATTCGACTTTTTACGAGGACATCAACATTGGTGCCGGAAATGGATGTATCAGACAGCGTAAAGCTCAGGGTGCTGGTGGTGGATGACAGCATTCTGTACCGGAAAATGATTCAGGACGTGCTGGAGGAACTTCCGGGCGTCGAGGTTGTTGGAACGGCTCAGGATGGTCATATCGCTCTGGTCAAGGCGCGTTCGCTGAAACCCGATGTCATAACGCTGGACATTGAAATGCCGGAAATGGACGGTCTCGAAGTGCTGGAGCACCTGATGGTCGAGCAACCTGAAACCGCATCCGTTGTATGCAGCATATTCACGACGGAAGGCGCCAGAATTACGCTCAAAGCATTGGAACTGGGGGCGTTCGACTTTATCCCCAAACCTTCTACAGGAACTCTTGAAGAAAACAGAACGCTTTTTAAATCCGCCATAACGCCCATGATAGACGCTCTGACACATCTGAAATCCCAAAGGTCTATGGTTATTGCATCAACATCTCAGATATCAAGGGCAAAGAAGCCGCTTCCGGAACTTTTGAGGTTTTCGGGTGGTATTCGGGAAAAATCTAGAGCTGTCACCATCGGTATTTCAACGGGGGGGCCGGTGGCGCTGGCGAAAGTGATGCCGGATATTCCGGCGGATATTGGTGTTCCCCTGTTTATCGTGCAGCACATGCCGCCGATGTTCACCGAAGCACTCGCCGTCAAGCTGAACGCCGTCAGTCGGATTTGGGTCAAGGAGGCGGCGGATGGAGAGATTGTTTGTCCTAACACGGCATACATCGCTCCTGGCGGTAAACAGATGAAAGTGGCGCTGTCATCCGGAGGCAATCGTTCGGTGGTGATCCGGATAACCGATGACGCCGCCGAAAACAATTGCAAACCTTCCGCCGACTACCTGTTCCGGTCTGTAGCAGACTGCTATGGCCGTCATGCCACCGGCGTTATCATGACAGGGATGGGATATGACGGCAGTGAAGGGCTTAAGCTTATGAAGGAACGGGGCGCCTTTATCATCGCCCAGGATGAATCCACCAGCCTGATATACGGAATGCCCCGAAAACCGGTGGAGATGGGAATTGTGGATGTCATTGCGCCGCTGGAAACTATTGCCGGAGAAATCAGCCGGACAGTTTCCGGCTGAACCGGATCCGTGCGCTTTTTTTGTTATCATGTTTTGATGTATTTCCCGAGCGTTCGGATAAGATTATTGTATGCGTTCATGTCTTCACGGCTTCACAGGAGAAGATCGGGAAATGGAGCAGACGGAATTCGGGCTTTGGGCCAGGTATGTGTATGAATTAACCGGCATTGCGCTGGAACCGTCCAAGTCATATCTGATTGAATCCCGGCTGGAGCCGCTTCTGAACGTGCATGGCTGCAAAACCCTCAATGATCTGTACCGCAAATCCCGAATGGACAGAACCGGCGACATTGAAAAAGATATCATCGATCAGATTACTACCAACGAGACGTTGTTTTTTCGCGATCATTCGCCGTTTGAAATGCTGAAATACAAAATTCTGCCGGATATGATAGATCGGAAAAGGCGCAATGCGTTTTCCAGTCTCCCGGTTTCCATCCGTATCTGGAGCGCAGGATGCTCCACAGGACAGGAGGTTTACAGCATCGCCATTACGCTGAAGGAAGCATTGGAAAATATGACATCCTGCAATATCACGGTGCTGGGAACGGATATTTCCAGGGCGGCCATTGCAAAAGCCAGTTACGGGACCTATTCGCAGCTTGAAATTGAACGGGGGGTGGAAGCTGCTTATCTTTTGAAATATTTTACACGAAATGGCAATGTCTGGAAAATTTGCGATGAAATCCGCAGTATGGCGACTTTCAAAGCGATGAATCTCATGCAGCCTTTTACAGGCATGGGAAAATTTGATATGGTGTTTTGCAGGAACGTAGGTATTTACTTCACTGTGGAAGACCGTAAAAAGCTGTTTCAGAACATCGAAAAAGTGATGCTGGAGGATGGTGCGCTGATCATTGGTTCCACAGAATCTCTGACCGGCATTGCCCCGCAATTTATATCCAGACGGCATCTCAAATCCGTGTTCTATCAGGTCAAATCTTGACATAGACCGGCTCACGGAAAAGAAGACAGAAGAACATGGCGATATATCAAAGGATTATGGCATGACTGGAACACCTGGACGAATACTGGTGGTGGATGACAGCCAGACCATTCGAATGCGGATCCGTGAGGAACTGGAGGAAGAAGGCTATGAAGTTATCGAGGCCAGAAACGGATTGGAAGCCCTCATTCAGGCGGCTTCCAATCCGGCTCCCGATTTGATCACCCTCGATATCGAGATGCCGAAAATGACCGGGTTTGAAACATGTCGAAAACTTCGAGAATCGCATTACGCCCGTTTTTTCTCGACGAGTGAGGATTCCCGGATTCCTGTGGTGTTCATCACCGGCAACGATACCATTGCGGATCGTAAAAAAGGCTTTGAACTGGGAGCGGTTGAATTTATCGTAAAACCATTTCAGAAAGGTGAGGTTCTGAATCTGGTACGAAGTATCCTGAATCCACAACCCCCAATGGATATTCAGGCGCTGGTGGCTGATGACAGCAGTGTCGCGCGAAAAATCACATCACTGTGCCTGAAGCGGGAAGGCATCCGTGTTCTGGAGGCGGAAGACGGCTTTCAGGCCATCGAAATGCTTCGTTCTGCGCCGGATGCCATTGATATCGTCGTAACGGATCTGGTCATGCCCAATCTGGACGGTATGCAGTTATGCCGCCATGTCCGTCAGGAACTGGGCAACAAGGATATGCCGATCATCGTACTGACCGCCATGTCCGATCTTTCGGATATCCTGGAAGTTTTCAAGGCCGGCGCGTCGGATTATCTGGTCAAGCCTTACGCCAAAGAGGAGCTTCTGGCCAGGATCAAGGTTCATATTGAAAGGAATCGGGTCAATCGGGAACTGCGAAAAACCATTACGCTGCTTAAAGAAGCCAATGATAAAATCGAAAGGTTGTCTATTCGTGACCCGCTGACAGGGTGTTTTAACCGGGGATTTCTGAACCAGCAACTCGGAAACGAGATCAAGCGCGCCATCCGGTATAAAAAGCCACTTTCGATCGTGCTGGCGGATATCGATTATTTCAAAAAAGTGAACGACACCTACGGACATCAGGCTGGCGATGCAGTGCTGATACGCTTTGTAGATATTCTCCAGAATGTCATACGCCGTGATGTGGACTGGATCGCCCGCTATGGCGGCGAAGAGTTTCTGATAGTGTTACCTGAAACAGCTGTTTCTCAGGCGGGACGTGTCGCGGAAAAACTCAGAAACGCTGTGGCATGCACCCCCTTTGCGTATCAGGGCGGTCAACTGTCTATTACTGCCAGTTTCGGCGCAACTGGTCTGGAACACCCGAACCCGGAAGCTACATCGACAAACCTGGAACAGTTGCTGAAAACGGCAGATGACAATCTCTACCAGGCCAAGGATGGCGGCCGTAACCAGGTTGTCTGCTGCGCGGTAAAACACCTGGTCGAGCGTCTCTGTGATGCGATCGCCATCAAAACCATCGAAAAAATATGAAATTGTATCTGGCGCAAACAGCCGCGGAACGATTTCTCAATCTGCCGGAAGAAAAGCAGGAGCGTATTCTGACAGTAGCGTCAGAAGCTTTCGGTCAAAAAGGTTACGCCGGCGCCAGCATCAACGCCATTGTAAACCGACTTGGCATTGCCAAGGGTTCACTCTTTCAGTATTTTGGAACCAAGGACGGACTGTTCAGATTCGTCTTTAATCATGCACTGCACAAGGTGAAGGACTATCTCAGGGATGTTCGGGATGCTACCACATCCAGCGATCTGTCCACCCGGCTGACAGAGACCTTCCTGGCCGGCGCCCGGTTCATCCGGAAACATCCACTGATCTATAAACTTTACCTTCAGCTTCTAACAGACGACTCCATTCCTTTCCGGAACGACATGCTGCTGTCGCTGCGACAATACAGTCTGGAATATATCCGGTCGCTTCTGGAGGATGCCAGGGACAGAGGAGAACTCGGGGCACATGTAGATATGGATAAAGCCGCCTTCATGCTGGATGCTGTCATGGATCGTTTCCTTCAGGCCCAGGCGGTTCCTCATATGGATGCAGGGTTAGGGCTTTTTGATGGAGATATGAATATTGTTGTCTCATGGATCGAGGACATGGTGGTGATGATTCAAAAAGGGCTGAAAAAAACCTGAATGGAAACCCCGTACGTACTGGTGACGGCAGCGGTGAAAGCTGAAGTTCAGAGTTTGTGCGACTGCCTGGATTTCCTTTTTGTAAAACCGGTCGGAAAGCGGTCTCTTTGGTGCGGCAGATCAGGAGAAATCCCGGTGTGCGTGCTGATCGCCGGCCCTGGCATTATGAATATGACTCAGTCCATGACCGCCTGCATCGAAGCTGCTAAGCCGAGTCTGATAATCCAGGTTGGCTGCGGCGGCGGATTTCGCCAACATGGCATGCAGATAGGGGATGTCGCTGTCGCCACCTCCGAGGTGGATGTTCACCTGGGCATTGAATCTGAAACCGTCAGTCCGACGCTTCAGCAACTGCCATTTCCGATCTTGACCTGCAACGGAATGGAATTCCGGGAACGATATTCACTGGATACGAATCTGGCGGCATCTGTCTGCTCATTTCTGACATCTGCCTGGCGCCCCCGCGGTATTCAGGTGTTTAAAGGGCCTTTTATTACAGGCGCCACTATTACAGCAACGGATGCACGTTCGGCGTTTCTGTTCAGAGCATTCTCACCCTTCATAGAATCTATGGAAGGCGCAGCAGCAGCGTTTTTATCCCTGTATTATCAAATACCGTTGATTGAAATCCGCTGCGTCAGTAATTTTGTAGGAAAACGGAACCGGACCGAATGGAATCTGCCGCTGGCATGTACCCGTTCAGGTGAGGCTGCTGCAGCTATTCTGCCACTTATCAGAATTGATGGCTGCGTAAACGCCTGTGGCAGTTCCGGCCGTCCCCGACGCGCCGCTGACCTCAGAAAGCAGCCAGTGGTTATCGGGTTGACGGACATTCGGGATCAATGATTTGGACTTTGCGGTCATTGAGACACCTTTTCACCATGATGGATATGGACGGTTTCCCATCGTTTGTCCAGATAATACAGAATTGGCACCGTCATCCGGGAAAAAAGCAGCGACGCCACTTCTCCGGCCATCAGGGACAGGGCCAGCCCCTGAAAAATCGGGTCGAACAAAATGACGGAAGCGCCCACCACAACGGCTGCGGCCGTCAGCATCATGGGCCGGAAACGTACGGCGCCGGCGTCAATAACGGCCAGGTCCAGCGGCATTCCCTGCGCCAGCCGCAGTTCGATGAAATCCACCAGGATGATGGAGTTTCGCACCACAATCCCTGCACCGGCGATAAAGCCGATCATGGAGGTGGCCGTAAAAAACGCTCCGAGCATCCAGTGCGCCGGCAGAATGCCGATCAGCGAAAACGGAATGGCCATCATAATGACGAGCGGCGTTGAAAACGACTGAAACCAGCCGACGACCAGCACAAATATGATGACCAGCACCACAGCAAACGCAATGCCCATATCCCGGAATACTTCATAGGTCATGTACCATTCACCGTCCCACTTCATGGTGTATTTACGATCGCTGGCCGGGACACTGGCGGTATATTGAGCTAGTTTATAGCCTTCCGGAAGGGTGATGGCGTCAATTTTTTTCTGCATTTCCAGAATGGCATACACCGGGCTTTCTTTGACCCCGGCCACATCTCCGATGACATAGACAACCGGCAGGAGATTTTTATGATAGATACTTCTATCAGATTTGACATTGCGGGCAGTCACCAAAGTTGAAAGCGGCACCATCTGCCCATTGGCGCCGGCAAGCTGGATGGATGCCAGCTTTTCAATACCGGCGCGGTCCTTTAGCGGAAGCTGAAGCATGATGGGAACATCTTCCTTTTCCCGTGGCTGATGCAATAATCCAACCTGTTTTCCGGAGAGAGCTGTCTGGAGGGCGTCGGCGACACGGGCTGCGCTGATGCCGTTTAACGCCGCTTTTTCCTTATCCACATCAATATCATACCGGGGCTGAAAATTTTCCATATACCAGTCCACATCCACCACCCCGGAGGTCTCTTCAAATATCTTCCGGACCTGAAGGGCGATTTCCCGCTGGCGTTCATAGTTGGGGCCATAAACTTCAGCAACCAGTGTCGAAAGCACCGGCGGGCCCGGAGGTACTTCAGCGATTTTGACTCTGGCGTTGAAGCGTCTGGCGATGGCGTCAATAGGAGGTCTCACCCGTTTGGCGATGTCATGGCTTTGAGCGCTGCGGTAGGCTTTGCCTTCGAGATTGACCTGGATATCGGCCATGTGGGGTCCGCGGCGCAGATAGTAATGACGTACCAGACCATTGAAATTAAAAGGCCCGGATGTTCCGGAATAAATTTCATAGTCCGTGACTTCAGGGACGGTTTTCAGATAGTCGCCCATCGCAAGCGCGGCATCCGTGGTTCGTTCAAGGGTGGTGCCTTCTGGCGTATCGATGATCACCTGAAATTCGCTTTTGTTGTCAAACGGAAGCATCTTGACTTTCACCAGCCCTATTGCCACCATGGCGCATGCGCCCAGCAGCAGGACGACAACCCCGCTTAGAAACACCCACCTCCAGAATGCCGTTTCAATGAGCGGTGTCATGATTTTCCGATAGAGCCGGGTGCTCCAGTCTTCGGTTTCTTTGTGACCGCCTCCGGTGTGATGAGCGCTATCGCGGACAAGCCGCAGGGCGGCCCATGGCGTCACGATGAATGCCACCATCAGCGAAAATACCATGGCCGCGGATGCACCGACCGGAATCGGCCGCATGTAGGGCCCCATTAATCCTCCGACAAACGCCATCGGTAAAATGGCGGCGATCACGGTGAGTGTCGCCAGGATGGTAGGATTTCCCACCTCATCCACTGCTTCGACCGCGACATCAAGCTTGGGCCTGCCGGCATTTTCAGGAAGCCTGAAATGACGCACCATGTTTTCCACCACCACGATGGCGTCATCAACCAGTATCCCGATTGAAAAAATCAGCGCAAACAGGGTGATGCGGTTCAGGGTGTAGCCATAGAAATAGAAAATCGCAAGGGTCAGCGCCAGCGTGACGGGGATGGCAAGGGCCACCACCCCTGATTCCCGATGCCCCAGGGTGAACCAGATCAGGATAGTCACCGACACAATGGCGATCAGCATGTGAAACAGGAGTTCATTGGATTTTTCCTGGGCGGTTTCCCCATAGTTCCGCGTAACGGTCACATGAATGTTGCCCGGAATGACGGAGCCTTTGGCGTCTTCAATGCGCTTAATCACTCTGTCCGCTACGGAAATGGCATTGGCGCCCTTGCGCTTGGCTATTGTCAGCGTTACCGATGGATAGACGCCGTCTGTTGAAGCGGTTTTGACGGACAGCCCCTTTTTAGCGGCAGCAGGGCCCATCCCCAAAAAAGTATATTGATTCGGTTCTCCCGGGCCGTCCTGAATGGTGGCGACATCGCGCACATACACGGGTTTGCCGTGATACACACCTGCAACCACCGCTCCGACATCCGCAGCGGTTTTCAGGAATCCATCCGTATGCACCAGTACCTGCCCCTGGGTGGATGGATATGCGCCGGCATCCGCTTCCTGATTGGAAGCGTTGAGCATGGCGGATATCCGGCCCATGTCAATGCCGAACGCAGCGAGCCTGACCGGATCCAGGTTCACAGTGACCTGCCTGTGATATCCACCGATCAAAGTGGTGGTCGAAACGTCTTTCTCCCGTTTGATCAAATCGTCTGTTTCCGCAGCGACCCGGCGAAGGGTATAATGATCCATGTGTTTCCCCCAGAATGTCAGGGACAGGATCGGAACATCGTCAATGTAGCGGGGTTTGATCAAAGGCGGCGATACGGAAGGCGGAATTCTGTCCATATTGGCCATCAGCTTGGACTGAAGACGGACAATGGATTTTTCCTCATCCTGCCCCACATAGAACCGTACGATAGCCATGGACATGCCGGGGCTGGAGGTGGAATAGACATATTCCACGCCGGGAATCTCCCAGAGCAGCTTTTCCATGGGCCGGGTGGCTCTTTCTTCCACTTCCTTAGCGCTGGCGCCCGGCATTTTGACAAAAACATCGATCATGGGAACAATGATCTGCGGTTCTTCTTCACGGGGCAGGGCGATGACCGCCGCAATTCCCAGAAGGAGGGATGCGATAATGATCAGCGGCGTCAGTTTTGAATTGATGAAATAATGGGCCGTTTTTCCGGCTGTTCCCAGGCCATGGCTCATGACGGCACCTCCACCCGGTCGCCGTCCGTCAGATTCGGCGGCGGCTGCACCACGTACCGCTCACCCGTATGGATTCCGGACAAAATTTCAACCCTGTTTCCAAAGGATGCGCCTGTGCGCAGAAGACGAAACCGGGCGCGCTGATCACTGTCTATCAGGAAAATACCGGTCAACTGCCCCTGATGGAGAATGGCGGTTTGAGGAATGAGGTATTTGCCCTGGCTTCCCTGAGAGATGGTGACACGGCAGAACATGCCGGGATGTATTTCTGGCTGCTTTGGAATTCCGATCTGAACGGTAAAGGTTCTGCTGGCCGGATCCGCCGCCGGTATGATCGCCTGCACGGAGCCCGTCACAACAATTCCTGCGGCCGGAATGGCCACTGCCATCGACTGACCGGGCGCAATGGATTGAATCATATTTTCCGGGACGATGGTATCCGCTCGCAGAGAACCGGCGCCATCCATTTTCAGCATCGGTGCGCCGGGCGCCGCCAGACTTCCGGGATCTGCCATTTTGGCGATGATGACGCCGTCATATGGGGCCAGTATCCGGGAATCTTTTTCACTTACGGAAGCACCCGCCACCGCGGCCTGCGCCTGCCGGATCCGGGAACGGGAGACTTCCGTCATGGCTTGCGACTGCGCCAGCGCCGCTTCCGCCTGCCTGAAACGGGACGTGACTTCATCAAATTCCTGGCGGCTGGCCGATTCATTTTTCATCAGGTTGACATACCGGTCGTATGTGGCTTTGGCCAGCGTTGCAGAAGCCCTGGCGGCATCGCGGGAGGATAACGCCGCGGATTCACCTCTCTGGGCTTCGGACAGGGCGGCCTGCGCCTGCTGATATTGGGCGTTGACCTGTCTTGGATCTATATCCACCAGCACCTGACCTTTTTTGACGCGGTCGCCTTCCCGTACATGCACCTGACGGACAACGCCCATGATCTTGCTCGACAGGGTGCTGGATGTTTGAGCGGCAATGGTTCCGGTAGCCTCATAGTTCAACGGCTCCTGACGGATGGCTGCGGTCGCCACGGCTGTCCGGATGGTGTTCGCAGAGGTTGCTCCGGTGTGCTCGGTTTTATTGCCGCATCCTGATATCAGCAGGAACACAAGGCATGACATTCCGATAAATTGTCGGTGATTCAGCATGGCTGTCTCCAAATTTGAAAGTCTCGTAAAAAGTCGTCCGAAAATCGGATGGGTTTTGCATCATTTAAAATCAGTATTCAGGGTTCCGGCTGCCAGCAGAAGCTGAATCCGTGCGACAGTGTAATCGTGGAGGGCTTTGCAGCGGTTGGTCTGAGCGTATTGAAACGCCACTTCGGCATCCAGGAGGCTGACCAGTGTGAGCAGGCCGTTTTCGTAGCGGTCCCTGACGATTTTAAGGTTTTCATGCGCCTGTGAAACGGCGGCCTCGGACACCCGGATCCGGTTCCAGGCGCTTTGCGCTTCCAGAAATGCCTGCCGTGTCTGAACGTCAATGCCGGAAGTCAGCTCACTGCGCATGGCCTGTACCTGGCTGAGCATGGCTTCGGATTCTGCGGTTTTGGCGCTGAGGCGGTCGCCGCTGTAAATGTTGATCCGCATGACGGCGCCGATGGTGTAGTTATCACCCGAATTCCTGAAATCCTCTGAATTTAATTCGTAGGTTCCCATCAGGTTGACCTGGGGAAGGTGAGCGGCTCTGGCTTTTCGGACATCGGCTTCGGCCATCTGCTCCTGAATTACCATGTTGCGCATATCCGGCCGGTTGGATTCTGCGGTTCCGATCCAGTCTTCAACGGAACCCACGAGAGGCTCCCCTTTTTCAAGGGCGGTTGTCAACTGCCAGCGGCTGTCACCCGGAGCTCCCATGGCCGCACTCAGGCTGGCCATGGCAATGGCGATATGGCTGTCGGCTTCGATGCGATGCTGTTCCAGATCGGCGATGTGAACTTCGGTGCGAAGCAGATCGCTTTTTACCGTCAATCCATTCTGATAGCGGGATTGAATCATGGCCAGATGTTTCTGAGCGGTTTCAAGAGATTTTTGAATGACATCTCTCTGCTGCTGCGCCATGAGCAGATCTGTATATGTGGTTGCCGTCTGTGCGATAACACTCTGGCGTGTGCGGGCAAGAAAGAGTTCCTGCGCCTCTTTGTTCCATTTGGCCTGATCCAGACCAATCTGTATCTGACCACCATGATAGACCGGCCATTCCACCGAAACCGCGGAATTGAAATTGTCGATGGCGTCCGGATGATTCAGTTTGTCGGGATTGAAATCCTGCTGAGTGATGATTTTCTGATTGAGGCGGGTTCCAAACGCCCACATGGGGTTTGTGGTGTGACCATACGTTTCGGTAAAGTTCACCTGCGGCAGAAATCCGGATCTGGCCTGCGTGATGCGGTGGTCCGCGGCGGAAACTCCGGAAAAAGCCGCCGTGATTTTGGGATTCTGTTTATCCGCCAGCTTTATGGCTTCAGACAGGGACAAAGATGACACATCGGCAGCCGGAATCGTGGAAGGATAAAGGAGAAAATACACTATCATCAGCCATAAATACCATCGGTTCATCATGTAAATCCTCTGAAAAAGGATGAAACAGACCGGAGCGCTATTGCGTCAGACTGCTTATGGTTCTTGAACAAAATGACCCATTGATATAGAAGGGAACTAATTCGTTATCATCAGAGAGGCGAATGAGCAAGGGATTTGTTGCGCTTCCAGGAAGAGCGGCAACAACCCATGCGGACAGCCCTCGTATCACAGGATTGGCATCGGACAGCAATGGCGTCAGAAAATCCGAAGCGTTTACAACCCGCTCCGGCCGGGCATGGGCCAGACGTCCCAGCCCCCACAACACCCCCTGCTGTAATACAGGGTGTTCGATAAAGCTGCCGTCCGGGTTGATAAAGGATACCAGAATGCAGGCATATTCCTTTGCCATCTGATCACAGCAGGCCATAATTTCACCCATGGCTTCCGGGCATCCCCAGCCGATGCCGCCGGATTCTTCGTTCAACTGCCACATCAGACGGCGCATGACCACACGGGCGGATTCCAGATCATGACCTGCCATCAGCGTCACCACAGCACCTATGGCGGAGATAGAGCGCCAGTATAGAAGCGGTTCACTGCTGCAGAAAAAAGAAATCAGCGGATTTACCACTTTCTTGGGTGGTATCTGAAGAATTTCAGACAGTGCGGCATCCAGAGTCTCATGCAGCAGCAATTCCCGGAGCGAGGTCTTCATCTGCCGGCCCGATAATGATGATGTGTTCATAACGTCTCCCTCTAAATGTGACGGCTTCGTAAAAAGTCCGCATGCTGCGTTGCGCTGTATCCTTCGTCACTGGATATGTTCATTGTCTGCGTCCCACGAAATGCAGTCCGCCGGACAGTTTTTAATGGCTTCACTTACACACGCTTGCGGATAGTCTGTTAATTCAGTTATTTCGATATAGCCGGCGTTGTTCATCCGGAAGACTTCCGGACATACATCCACACACACACCGCAGAGGATACAATCACTTAAATCGACAACGGGTTTTTGCATATCTACTCCTTAAACATGCCCTTAGTGTCATAATCCCGGCTGAATGAATGGTCGTCGCAGAAGATACAGACGGGAGCATTTTGATGTAATGAGGTGATCCGACTGACTTTGGTTACAAAAAAACAAAGTGATTAGACTGCTTGAGAAGCTGTTAACAGCGGTGATTATGGAAATGTATTCATGCCAAGTCCGGGTAAACCGGACTTGGCATGAATAGAGCTGTTTTTTTCGCTTGCAATTATTAACCTCATCCTATATCATCCGCCGAAATGCAAGTATCCAGTTTTGTTTGAGGAATATATTTTTCAGTTTCTATTGTCAATGTCTGACGCCCGGTTGTTCGTCCATGTGCATATTTTAAAATGCCTTGAATCGGCCGGAGCAGTGACATCACCATGTTAACGTGAGGAGGTGCCGGTATAGTTCCAACAGTCAAAAGACCTGTTAAAACCGATAAGACCAATATTAATCGGGATATTCGCGCCAAGGATGTTCGGGTGATTGATCCGGATGGCAACCAGCTGGGGATAATTCCCACCTATAAGGCTCTGGCTGTAGCCAACGACTTTGGCCTAGATCTTGTTGAAATTTCACCTAATGCAACTCCTCCGGTCTGTAAGATAATGGACTATGGCCGTTACCGTTACGAGCAGACCAAGAAAAAACAGGAAGCCAAGAAAAAACAAAGTTCTTTTCAGGTCAAGGAAATCAAGGTTCGCCCTAAAACCAGCGACCATGATCTTCAAACTAAAATTGAACATATCCGGAAGTTTATCGACAAAAAAGATAAAGTTAAGGTGACGGTAATGTTCCGGGGGCGTGAGATTACTCTGTCGCAGGCAGCCAAAGAGTTGCTGGATAAAATCACGGTTGAAACGCAGGACATCGCTGCTGTTGAACAGGCGGCGAAGTTTGAAGGGCGTACAATGGTCATGATTCTCTCTCCCAAATAATCGCAGCAGATGCTGTTTTTTTTTGATGCGTGTGTCATGGCCGGTGCTGCGGCTGGGCAAATGGGCGGATGCGGCTTTGTTGAAGAGATTTTGCTATGGCGTGAGCGGGAAAGTGCCGGCTCGCGCTTTCTGTTTTTTGCAAAGACCTTTTTAAATGATATTTTGTATATTCAGGAGACTACACCCATGCCAAAAATAAAAACCAACCGTTCTGCTGCAAAGCGTTTCAAGCGGACGGGAACAGGAAAGTTCGTTTTTTCAAAATCTTATGGGAGCCATATTTTAACGTCAAAAACCACCAAACGAAAACGATCTTTGCGGAAGAGTCAGATTGCGGACAAAACCAATGAGAGAGAATTAAAATTGCTGCTTCCAAACGGATGACGTGAATATGTTCATCTGTGGCGAATCGGATTGTGTGTTTTAAATGAATGATATCCACGCAGAACTTTTAGATAAAGGACACGAACAATGAATTTTGGGGTTGTCCGGGGTGTGCGTGGGGTTTAAGGAGATATCGATATGCGAATAAAACGGGGTTTTAAAGCGAGAAGACGCAGAAATAAAGTACTGAAACTGGCCAGAGGGTTTCGTGGAGGCCACAGCAAGCTTTTCCGTACGGCAGCCGATACCGTTGACCGGGCGCTGGCATATGCTTACCGGGATCGCAAGGCCAAAAAACGGGATTTCCGGAGCCTGTGGATTGCCAGAATCAATGCGGCTACCCGTATGAACAGCTTGTCATACAGCAAGTTTATGCATGGTCTCAAAACGGCAGGAATTATCCTTGACCGTAAAGTGCTGGCGGAACTGGCGGTTGCGGATCCGTCCGGATTTTCCGCATTGGTCAACACGGCTCAGCAGGCTTGTTGAATCTGGAAATATCCGCATCGAGATAATTTTGTGAAAAGTCCGATTCCAGCGTTTAACCATAAACATGGCTTCTAAGATAAAATGATTTGGGGAAGACCTCAGAAAGGGAACAGAGCTTTTGGCAGGTCGTTTCTGACGGACAGCATGCCCTGAATTTTCATCTTGAAAGCTGTAACGTCGCAGCATCAAATACTGCAGGCGTTCCGTGCCGAGAGGCAGGGGTTTGGTCTGGTTTTGGACTTTTTTTGTTGCTGTTTAGAATGTTACGAAGTCGCCGATGATGGCTGGAAAGTGTATTGCGGGTCTTCCTGCGATGGTCGTATGGAGCATCAGTGTCTATCGCAGGACCGCGGAGTATGGCGGGACAAATTGTGGAACAACAGATAGAGAAAATTTATCAAGAGGCGCTGTCTCAGGTGCAGACGTCTTCGCAAGTTGATCAGGTGCAGTCCCTGATGGTGCAATATCTGGGACGAAAAGGGATGGTGACTCAGTTTCTGAGGAATGTTTCGAGGCTTCCTGCCGAGCAGCGCCCCCAGGCAGGCAAGCGAGCCAACGACGTTAAAAAAGTCCTTGAAGAGGCTTTTCAGAAACGGCTTCAGGAAATTGAAGGCAGTCAGATCGCGGAAGATACCGGCATAGATGTTTCGCTGCCAGGCCGTGCGACATTTCGTGGTTCTGTACACCCCATTACGCAGATCACCCGCCGAATCAGCGATATTTTCTCCCGAATGGGATTTGACATCGCCGAAGGTCCTGAAGTCGAATTGGATCATTACAATTTCGAGTGTCTGAACATCCCCAAAAACCATCCTGCAAGGGATATGCAGGACACATTTTATGTCTCCGAATCCATCGTCCTGAGAACTCACACCTCACCAATCCAGGTCCGGTACATGGAAAAGCACGCGCCTCCGATTCACATCATTGCGCCTGGCAAGGTCTATCGCTGTGATTCGGATATCACCCATACGCCCATGTTTCATCAGGTGGAGGGCCTTGTGGTCGGCGACGGCATCACATTCGGGGATTTGAAAGGAATTCTGACAGCGTTTGTTCACCAGATGTTCGATACGCAAACCAGTCTCAGATTCAGACCCAGTTTTTTCCCGTTTACAGAGCCGAGCGCGGAAGTCGATATTCTCTGCGTCATGTGCCGGGGAAAAGGGTGCCGGGTCTGTAAACAGACCGGATGGCTGGAGGTACTCGGTTCTGGCATGGTGCATCCGGCTGTTTTTGAAAATGTGGGATACGATACATCCCGCTATTCGGGATTTGCATTCGGGATGGGTGTCGAACGTATTGCCATGCTCAAATTCGGCATTGACGATATCCGAAAATATTATGAAAACGATATCCGCTTTCTCAAGCAATTCTGATTCCATTTTGCTTTCAAAATGATATTCCAGCAAGCATTCGGACTGAGACCGCGAAAGCAAGCGAGCAGCGATGAGACTGTACATTCAGTACGTCGAATCGCGGCACAGCG
>LKPX01000080.1 GCA_001443525.1 Desulfobacteraceae bacterium RAAP-1
GGATAAAACGTTTTATCCGGCGGCAGCGCATATGATCTGTCAGGACATGAAAAAAATCTCTCTGGAAGATGTCATTCACAGCCTTGAAACACTGGATGGTCAGGTGAATGTCCCGGAATCGGTGCGCATACCGGCGCTGGCGGCGGTTCAGCGGATGATCGCTATTTGCTGAATAACACCGAGCATTTGATGGACAAAAGGGTAGGGGCGCTCTGAGCGGCGCCCCGGACGGGTTACAGCCGGTTCATGATCTCGTCGGAAATATCCGCATTCGTATAAACTTTCTGAACATCATCACAGTCTTCCAGCGTATCCATCAGCCGTATCATCTGTTCGGCTTCCTTGCCTTCCAGATTGGTAGTGGACTGAGGCAGCATGGTAACCTCCGCATCACTGAAGGGAATGCCGGCTTTCTCAAGCGCCTGCCGCACGGTTTCGAAATCCGCAGGAGCGGTAATGACTTCGAAACCATCCTTGTCTTCACGGACGTCTTCCGCCCCGGCATCCAGAGCGATTTCCATCAATGTTTCCTCGGTAGTTGCTGTAAGCGCCACATTCAAATATCCTTTTTTGCTGAACATCCATGCAACGCAGCCGTTCTCTCCCAGATTTCCGCCGCATTTGCTGAAAATGTGACGGATATCTGCAACCGCCCGGTTTTTGTTGTCTGTCAATGACTCGACAATAACGGCCGCGCCCCCCGGGCCATAGCCTTCGTAGGTGCTTTCTTCATAATTGACGCCTTCCAGTTCACCCGTGCCTTTTTTAACAGCCCGTTCGATGTTGTCTTTAGGCATGTTCTCGCTTTTGGCTTCCAGCACCGCCGCACGCAGCCTGGGATTAGCGTTGATATCGCCGCCTCCCATCCGGGCGGCGATGGTGATCTCCTTGATCAGTTTGGTAAAAATCTTGCCTCTTTTGGCGTCTGCAGCGCCTTTTTTATGCTTGATGGTGGACCATTTGTTATGACCTGACATGAATATCTCCTTAGCGACTTCATCGCTGTTTATTGATTCCGATTACATAAATTTCGCAACTTGCCTTTCGGCAGCTTTGAGGTTTAAAAATTTTATGGTGCAGAAATAAAGACTTTACCTGCCGGATAAACAGGTTAAAATCTTCACCTTGAAATATTTTACATATAAACGCGCCTCCCGGCAAGAGTCTGTTTTGTGCGATGGATAAGGCGGTCTGGCAGAGTTCAAAGGACCTGGCGGCATCACCGCTTTTATTGCCGGTGGTGGAAGGCGCCATATCGCTCATGATCACATGAAAATTCTGGCCAACAGCCTCGGACATGTCATCCGGCAAGTTCAATATGTCGGCGGTGAATACCTGAACATGCGGCGGGAGACTGATCGTCAGTGGTTTCAGATCGATACCGATGACAGTTCCTTTGGGGCCCGTCAGTCGCGCCGCATACATCAGCCATGATCCAGGAGCGCATCCTAAATCCAGGACAGTGTCCGCGCTGTGAATCAGATTGAATTTCTGCTGAATTTCTTCGAGTTTGAACACAGACCGGGCTGGGAAATGCTCTTTTCTGGCCTTGAAGGTATAATGATCTTCCCAGGGATTGTTTTTGGAACGAAATCGGGGCATCAGAACAATATTTCCATAGCTTCGGTTAGAGACTGAACGCCGATCAGCTCAATTCCTGAGATTTCCGAAATGCGTTTGAAGTTACTGGAAGGCATCAGACACCGGGTAAAGCCCAGTTTACTGGCTTCAGATATCCGGGCCTCTACCTGCCCGACAGCCCTTACTTCGCCGGTAAGGCCGACTTCTCCGATCACCACAGTGCTGTCATCAACGGGTTTATCCAGAAAGCTGGAAGCCACGGCGCTCACAATTCCCATATCCACCGCTGGCTCATCGGTGCGCACGCCTCCGGCGACATTCATAAACAGATCGTGTCCCGTCAAATGTATTCCCGCCTTTTTTTCCACGACCGCGGCCAGCAGCGCCACACGGTTGGCATCAAGTCCCAGAATGGTTCGTCGGGGAGTCCCCAGATTGGTGCTGCTGGCCAGAGCCTGAATTTCTATCAAGATGGGCCGTGTGCCTTCCATGCTGGCGGTTACTACGGAACCGGGCGCATGGGCCGGACGTTCTGAAAGGAAAATGGCCGATGGATTGCTGACTTCTTCGAGTCCTTTGTCCCGCATTTCAAACACGCCGATTTCATTGGTGGAACCAAAACGGTTCTTGACCGCTCGCAGAATACGGAACAGATGATTTCTGTCGCCTTCAAAATACAGTACCGTATCCACCATGTGCTCCAGAAGCCTGGGGCCGGCAATGGCGCCTTCTTTGGTGACATGTCCCACCAGAAACATGGGGATGCCGGTTTTTTTAGCCGCCAGCATCAGGCGAAGTGTCGCTTCTCGAACCTGACTGACACTGCCGGGCGCAGAAGGAAGATCGCTGTTGAACATGGTCTGGATGGAATCGATCACCACGACATCGGGTTTGACGGATTCCAGCAGAGAGAGAATGACATCGATATCGATTTCGGATATGACCAGAAAATGGGACGACTGCATCAAAAGCCGTTTGCCGCGCATACTGAGTTGGCGAACCGATTCTTCGCCGGAGACATACAGCACGCGCCGTTTCTGAACCGCAAAGCAGTGCAGCGCCTGAAGCATCAGGGTGGATTTACCGATGCCAGGATCGCCGCCGATCAGCACCAGAGAGCCCTTGACAAGTCCTCCGCCCAGCACCCTGTCAAATTCTCCGATTCCGGTCAAGATGCGTTCTTCACTGTCGCATATCACCTGATTAATGGCGACAGGAGCCGAGCGGGCAGATGAAAACCGGGCGACCGTATGGGCGGAATCCGGCGGTGCCTCTTCGACCAGACTTTCCCACGCACCGCATTCCGGGCACTTGCCCAGCCATTTCGGAGATTGATAACCGCAGGATTGACAGGAAAAAATCGTTTTGGTGTTTTTTTTCACGAAAGCATAATGGCAGAAACAGAAAGCAGGCATATGAATGCCTGCTTTCACCGGGATATCGAAGTTCGGATGTTGTTATTTACCGACAGAATCTTTAAGCGTTTTTCCTGCTTTGAAACGGACAACATCGCAGGCTTTTATCTGAATCTTTTCACCTGTTGCGGGATTGACGCCCTGTCTGGCTTGACGATGGACTTTAGAAAACGTGCCAAAGCCAATCAATGTCACTTTTCCATCCTTTTCCTTAAGCGCACCGGCGATGCCGTCCACGAGCGAATTCAACGCCTTAGCCGCCTGAGTTTTGGTGATAGCGGCGCCTTCTGCCATCTGTTGAATCAAATCATCTTTTTTCATCTTTTTTCCTTTTTGTTTGAGGTTGTTTCATGAACCTTCAGCTATGTGAAGGTTCATATATCAACAGCGTTCTGAAATCAATTTATCTTTTTTGATTTTCACTCTAACTTATTGTATGAAACCCAACAACGAAAATTTTGTCGGATGTTAACCATTCAGCAGTATCAGGGGGCATCAGATTATGCTAATGTCAAAGTTTTACAAACGAATTGCAGGAGTTTGCATCGTTATCGCAGTAGCCGCATCGGGATTTTGGTTCTATGCTCGGTGGTATTCCTTGTCTCCGTTGCCTGAAGGTGTGCAAATCGCCGCCAGGTTGCCGGACAGCTTCACGTTCTTTGATATTGGCGCCAATACCCGGTTCAGCAGCTCTGTCCGCAAGGATTTAGGCAGTCGATTGGGTTCAGATGCCATTTCCTACAGGGGGCAGATTGATCTCTCAGATGACAACCCCGATTTTCTGCAAAAATATTTTCCGGATATTTACCAGTTGAATCTTCAGTTGAATTATCCGCCAAGGGAACGGATTGAGCATAGCTGCATCAAGCTGACATACCGCTATTCGCAGAAAGTAGGCGTTCCCTTCAAATATGTGGAAATATGCTTTTCAGGATATTCCGGACGTCCTCTGTACTGCAATGTTGTGGTTTCTGATGCCGGCGCCGATGTAATCAATACACTTTATCAGAAATATGGCCAACCTGAAGAACTTCAGATTTCAGCCGGATTTACGGGCGGCAGGTTCTGGAAAAAACATGATGATGTCCTGCTGGTTTCCGTTAAAAAAGATCATTACGACAAACCCGAATATCACATTATGATCTATTATGTAAACACTCTTCAGGAGCTTCTGGATATTGAACATGCACAGGCCCGTCAGCGTCAGGATCGTGTCAAGCAGGCAGTGAACAGGGCTTTTTGACGGCTGATGCCCCGGATGATTCACCAACTGCGGGAATAGATAGATATATCAAGCGTTTGATTTCATGTCTTCCCCGTGTCACGGTATCCAGAATAATGCCGCTTGTCAAGCTCAGAAATGCCAGCGTCATAATACCCGTGGAAAGAATAGCGGTTGGAAACCGGGGAACCAGCCCGGTCTCAATGTAGGTGATGACGACAGGATATGCCAGGGCTACAGATATCAGCGACAATATACCGAATATAATCGTGAAAAACGTCAGCGGCCGTTCTTCTTTAAACATCAGCAGAATCATCAGCAGAATACGCATACCATCCCGGTAGGTTCTCAGCTTGCTGACGGAATCTTCAGGCCGGGTTTTATAAGGGGTGGGCACTTCTCCGATCGGCATTCGCAGTTCGAGTGCATGTACCGTCAATTCGGATTCGGTTTCAAAGCCTTTGGAAACTGCTGGAAACGATTTAACAAATCGTCTTGAAAATACACGGAATCCAGATAAAATATCCGTGCAGTTTCTGCCGAAGATCGCTCCAAGAAAACCGGTCAGGAGGGTGTTGCCGAACCGGTGTCCTGCCCGGAACGCATCTTTGGTGTAGTCGCTCAGGCGTGTGCCGACCACCATATCCAGTTGTTCGGCTAACAGCTTTTGAATCATCGGAATGGCGCTGGGGGCGTGATATGTGTCATCGCCATCCACCAGCACATAAATATCCGCCTCGATATCCGCAAACATTCGCCGCACCACATTTCCTTTGCCGGGCCTTGATTCTTCCCGGACGACGGCGTCGACATTCCAGGCGCATTCCTTCGTACGATCCGTCGAGCAGTTGTTATACACATAGATTGTGGCCAGCGGCAGCGCATTTCGAAAATCCTGTACCACTTTTGAAATGGTTTTCTCCTCGTTATAACAGGGAATCAGAATGGCAATACGGCAAGAGGACAGATCACTTTCATTCATAGGTCACCTTTATTTTTGACGGCTTCGTAAAAAATCTGGATGCTGCGCCAGAACTTCATCCTTCATCGTTAAAATCATTTTTAAGGGGTATCCATTCGATAAACCCTGCACAAATAGAGCGGATAGGGCTCGGTAGCCTCGATACGGGGATGAAACGTCTGGCACGAATCCCGCCGTTTCTTAAGCCCATAGGCTGTCAGCGACAGGGTGGTGACAGCCTGTTCATACGATCGGTAGAGGACATACATCGGTCCCTGGTGTCTGGCGACAATGCCCTGCATCAACCGGTCAAATCCGTTGGGATGACTGGACGGCCCGGTAAAATAACTCTGGATGCGGATGAAGCGGATTTTTGGAGAAAATAATGGCACCAGATAAGATGTCGGATTTGTTCCGGTCATCAGAATCATGGTGTGGTCAGGGTCTTTGATGACCGGCAGCTCAGCTCCGAAAAAATCTTTCCCCCATGGTGCGCGTCCCCAGTTGGCGGGTGTCAGTGTTATCAGGAGCAGCAGAAAAAATGCAGTGACCGTTATCAGTTTTGTTTTAACGCGTACAATTAGACGGTCCAGAATCAGCCATATCCCCAGGGGCGCCAAAAGCTCGATCGTCAGGACATACCGGAAAACAGCGAACAGTTTCAGCCATGTCAGGTAGGAAACGACGCCGAACGCCAGCACAAACCAGAAGCCCTGATCCCGCACATCTGTCCGGACTGAGGGGCGTGAAGGTGACGACGCCCGGATCACATAAAACACCAGAAGCGCCAGCAGCAGCATATACAGCAAAGGAATTCGCAGATCATGAAAAGATAATTCTGAAATTTTATAGGGCGCAAATCCGAAAAAAAACGGGGAGATCAGAAATTCTCCCGGCGTGCAGGGGGTAAACCGGGCGTCCTGGTAGTCGCCGATGGTAGCCATGGGAGAGCGAAAAAAAAGATTGAAATACGGAAACAGCGGATTGCCGAACCGGGTCCACATCTCATATATCCAAAATCCGCCGGTAACCGTCATGCCGGCCAGAACGCCGATACCGTATCCAAATGACAGCCAGAATCGGCGGATCAACGGCAGTTTCAGAACAAAAAAAGCCGCGCACAATCCCACAGCGAAAACGGCCGCCGGTTGTTTAAATCCGGCAGCGGCGCCGGCCAAAAATCCTGCCGATATCACAAGTGTCAGCCGGGATTTCCAGGAAGGCGTAAAAAAATGCTTCATGCCGGATAGAATGATTAGCAGCGATGCCAGAACACATAAGCTGAGGAGATTGTCGCTGAACATCGTCCCCAGTTCGGAAATATTTCCTGCGCCCAGCATCCCCATCAGCGATACCATGATGCAGATCAGCTCCCGCATCCATGGGTTTTTCAAGCTCTGGTCGGTGTGATCAGGGAGGGGTATCAATCGGTGTGAAATTGTCAGCAGCAACGGGAAGTTAAGCCCTTGAACCGCGCCCAGAACAAACCCCGTCATTTGGGGAGGCAGCAGAATCACCATATAATAAAACGGGACATAAAGCAGCGGATTGTAAAAGCTGGCAACCTGACTGGGCAGAACATCGAAACCCATCCGGTGATGCAAAAACGCATAGGGGTTGTAGAAATGATAATTCCGAAGGTCCCAGTTGGCGTCCTGCCCCAGACACACAGACAGTACGCCAAACAGAAGCGGAACCAGCAGCCATGAAAGCAGAGCAATCCGTTTTGGGGAAATTCGGGACATAACAACACCGGTTCGGTTGAGATGAAATCAGATGAATTCGCGGAATGATAATAGAAAGCGCCGGACGCTGTCAAATCGCTTTTTTCATCAATCGTCTGAACGTGTCAGTGATCTCCCGTATTTTAAATACATAGCCCGCACCCGTCAGCATGGCTATAAACAGCAGGAAGATAATGCTGCATACCATCAGGCTCCACGCCAGACCGGGCACAGCGGCGCCATTATGGGTCAGCATCCGCCGGATGACTTCCAGCAGAGCTCCTGCGGGAATGCTGAAAACCGCCATTTTTAGATAACTGCCGAAAACACTGCGGCTTCCCGGATTATGCATCCTGTGATTCCAGATGACATAGAGCAGCACCACCTGAAGCGCCGCAGACAGCGAAATGGCCAGTGCCACGCCGATAGCCCCCATCAGCCTGACTCCTAACATGTAAAAGGGGATACTGATCAGTACGCCGATCGTGCTGTAAATGGCGGGGAACAAGGTGTTTTGCAGCGCATAATATCCCCGCACTACCACCGACTGAGCGCCAAAAGCAAATGCGCCGATCATCAGATATACCAGCACCGCAGCGGTCTGTGCGGCGGCAGCCGCATCGAAGCGCCCACGTTCGAACAGAATCCGCACGACTTCATGCCGCAATACCATAAGGAGCATGGAAAACGGAATGATCAGTGACAGGTATTGCAGCGTTCTGTTGATCAAGTGGTTCATTTCTGCAATCTGATGATCCGCCGCCAGTCTTGCCAGGTACGGAAAGGAAGCCGTTCCGACAGCCTGCCCCAGGATTCCGACAATTACAAACATGATACGAAGCCCGTAATTCAGACAGGCGATGCTGCCTTCAGGCAGGTATGAACCAAAGAATTTGAGAAAGAATTCCGTTGAAAACGTCATGGTCAGGCCGATCATCAGCGGCAGGGTCAGACAGATATAGGCGATAAAATCCGGGTGGGTGAAGTCGATACGCAGGGTATATTTCATACCGGCCCGAGCAGCGCCCCACGACTGAAGAACGAAATTTCCCAGAAACGCGCCGATCAGAACGCCCCATGAAAATCCTTCCATTTTCAGATATGGCCCCAACAGCACACCGCAGGCGATGATGCATGTGTTGTATATCAGAGGGGCAATGGCCGGAATCGTAAAGATTTCCTTGGCGAACTGGACAGCTGTGAACATGCCGCCTGTAAAAAAGAAAAACTGTGCGGGCAGGATGATACGGGTCATGTGAACCGCTCTGGCGATGAGGGCTGGATCTGTGATGCCCGGCGCTACCCAGGGCATCAGTTCCGGAGCAAACCATATGGAGACCGCGATAAATACGATCATCATGCAGCCGAAGCTGTTGAAAATGATCGAAAAGACCTTCCATCCTTCGGCTTCCTGGTTTTCAGTCAGATAGCGGGAAAATATGGGGATGAAAGTTACGGATAAAAAACCGCTGGCCACGATGGTATTAAGAATTTCGGGAATTACAAATGCAATCTGATAGGCGTCAACGCCTCCCCCGGCGCCTCCGACATAGGCGATGGTCATTTCCCGGAACAGGCCGATCATACGGCTTAATAATACCGAGGCCATCAATATGAGATATGCTGCCCCTACCTTACGATACAGCGATTGGGTCATGATTTTTTGCCTTAAAAGATACCGGGAAAGTGTAGATACAGAAAACGGCTGTATTCAGAAATACCGTCCGGACGTCTATAACAGAATCCCGCCGACAACTCAAAACCAATATCCGGCATCTGCTGGCGGCAGCGACGGTTCTCAAAATTGACATCAAAATGCAACTGCTTATTATTAAAACACTAAAATGTAAGTTTTTCAGAAAAAATATTGAGGAGGAAATATCATGCGATTTGATAAATTTACCCTGAAATCTCAGGAACTCATACAAAACGCTCAGTCCATGGCTTCCCGGCAGAACAACCAATATATAGAACCGGAGCATCTGCTGAGCGCCATGCTGGAAGAGCCCCAGGGCATTGCGGCGTCCATCCTGCGAAAGTTGGGAGTATCGCCTCAGAGCGTTTCCAATCAATTGACGATGGCCATGGATCATCTGCCCAAAGTGACGGGCGTTTCGGATGTGTATTCTTCCGGCCGAACCAATACAGTCCTGAACGCGGCGTTTGCCGAAGCCGACAAAATGAAGGATCAGTATGTCAGTATCGAGCATATTCTATTGGCGATATCTGATGAAAAAGCCGGTGATGCGATAAAGATTTTGCGCCGTAACGACATTACCCGTGAAGCGATTCTCAAGGTGTTGATGGATATCCGGGGAAACCAGCGCATTACGGATCCCAATCCCGAAGAGAAATATCAGGCGCTCGAAAAGTTCAGCCGGAATCTGACGGACCTGGCCAGGCTGGGGAAGCTGGATCCGGTGATTGGCCGGGATGATGAAATCCGGCGTGTGGTGCAGGTGTTATCCCGCCGCACCAAGAACAATCCTGTCCTGATCGGTGAGCCGGGCGTGGGCAAAACCGCCATTATTGAAGGGCTTGCCCAGCGGATTGTTGCAGGCGATGTGTCCGAAACCCTGAAGAACCGGCGTCTGGTGGCGCTGGACATGGGCGCCTTGATTGCCGGCGCCAAGTACAGGGGCGAGTTCGAAGACCGTCTGAAGGCGGTTTTAAAAGAAGTCGAAGCTGCGGAAGGTGAAGTGATTCTGTTCATCGACGAGCTGCACACTTTGGTGGGGGCTGGCGCCAGCGAAGGCTCCATGGATGCTTCCAACATGCTCAAGCCCGCGCTGGCAAGGGGAACCCTGCGCTGCGTCGGCGCTACGACCCTGAATGAGTATCGAAAATACATCGAAAAAGATGCAGCGCTGGAAAGAAGGTTTCAGCCGGTGCTGGTCAAGGAGCCTTCGGTGGAAGACACCATCGCCATTTTGAGGGGTCTCAAGGAAAAATATGAGGTGCATCACGGTGTCCGCATCAAAGATTCCGCCATCGTATCTGCGGCCAATTTGTCGAACCGGTATATTGCAGACCGGTTTTTGCCGGATAAGGCCATTGACCTGATCGATGAGTGTGCGTCCAAGCTCCGGATCGAAATCGACAGCATGCCCACTGAGATCGATGAGATTCAGCGCCGGATTACCCAACTGGAAATCGAACGGGAAGCGCTGAAAAAGGAGACGGATGATGTATCCCGAAAACGTCTGGAAAAACTTGAAGCCGAACTGGGCGAGTTAAAAGAAGAAAGTTTGCAGATGAAGGCGCACTGGCGCAATGAGAAGGATCTCATTCAAAATATCCGGAGCATCAAGGAAGCGCAGGAGCATCTGGGGATCGAAGAGCAGCAGGCGCAGCGGGAAGGCAATCTGGCGAAGGTGGCGGAAATCCGCTATGGCAAGGCAACGGAGCTGCAGCGGCAGTTAAATGAAGCCAATGAAAAGCTGACGGCGCTCCAGAAAGACGGCAAGATGCTCAAGGAAGAGGTGGATGACGAGGATATTGCCGAAGTGGTATCCCGCTGGACCGGCATACCGGTCAGTCGGATGCTGGAAGGAGAGCGGGAAAAACTGGTGCATATGGAAGATCGTCTCAGCCTTCGGGTGATCGGGCAGAAGGAAGCGATCGAGGCCGTGTCCAACGCCGTGCGCCGCGCCCGATCGGGTCTTCAGGATCCCAACAGGCCCATCGGTTCCTTCATTTTCATGGGGCCGACCGGCGTTGGAAAAACCGAGCTGGCCAAGGCGCTGGCGGAATTTATTTTCGACAGCGACCAGGCCATGGTGCGGATCGATATGTCCGAATACATGGAAAAGCATTCGGTATCGCGTCTGATCGGTGCGCCTCCCGGCTATGTGGGATATGACGAAGGCGGATATCTGACCGAGGCGGTGCGGCGGCGGCCGTATTCGGTGGTGCTGTTTGACGAGATCGAAAAGGCGCATCCCGATGTTTTCAATGTACTGCTTCAGATTCTGGATGATGGCCGGATGACCGACGGTCAGGGCAGGACCGTTGACTTCAAGAATACGCTGATCATCATGACTTCCAACATCGGCAGCCAGTGGATTACCGAACTGGGAGAATCCCGAAGAGAGGAAATGGAACGGCGGATATCCGAAGCCCTGCATGCCAGTTTCAAACCCGAATTTTTAAACCGGATTGACGAAACCATTATTTTCCACAACCTGACTGCCGCAGAAATCCGGAAGATTGTCAAGCTTCAGATTCAGCGGCTGGAAAAAAGACTGGCTGAACGCCGCATCGTTTTGGATGTTGCGGAAAGCGCTCAGGATATGATTGTCGGGAAGGGATATGATCCGGTGTATGGGGCGCGGCCATTGAAGCGGGCGATTCAGAAATATCTTGAAAATCCGCTTTCCATGGAAATCCTGAAAGGCCGGATTCCGGATGGTTGCACGGTTCGTGCGGATACAGAAGACGATCACCTGGTGTTTACGCAGGTGTAATTTGATCGCTGCGGCGTAACGGACGGATTTTGGGGTTCGTTGCGCCGCAGCATCCGGACTTTTTACGAAGACGTCAACGTTCTCCGGTTTCTGTAATCAGATGATCCACCAGCTTCAGATCGAACAAATCGTGAGACTGCGTACTCATTTCGATGCGGTGGCCGTCATTATGGTGATGGGTGAACGTTTTATGATGGATATGCTGGCTGGCTGTATCCTGATGAGAAAATTTCAGACTGTCCATAAACAGATAGACCGGCACATGATGAAGATGGCACATACTGACGATGCTGTCGGTGCCTGCGGCGGCCACCACCTTGTTGTCCCGTGTGATGGACATTGCTCCCAGAAAGAACCGGGTGGCCTCTTCCATAAAATGCCCCAGGGAATATTCCGGAACCGTGCGAAAGGGAATATCTGCGTGAATCAGGGGAACGATCAGTTGACGGGTTTTCCGGATATCCTGCTTTAACACGATAACCCTGAACCGGCGTCCGGATGTTTTTGCCTGAAGCAGAATTCTCAGCGCCGTCGAACTGACGGAGTGCAGAAAAATGACGTCGTTGTCTCTGATACAGGCAAGCCCGTTTTGAACCACTTTCCGCCGATGTTCCTCGATGCAGGCGATTTTGTCCGCCAATATGCGTACGGCCGCCTCCTTGATGTCTGTTATATCTTTCCCGTAGTGCTGCCGGATTTCGGATTCGAATTGCTCCATCAGATGGATCAGGAGAATCACCCGCGGTTCGGTGTGCATGATGGCGCCGGACAATTCGGTGATCTGCTGACGGATATGATTCCGCTTGCATTTGAGCAGTTTGAGCGATCGGCTCAAACATTCTATTGCCGTAATGGTCGTTTGAACGCTTCCCAGGACATCTTCCTGTTCCCTGAACAGCCGGTTTAAAATATCCATATCGCTGCGGGATGTTTTCATAAGGACGCCCACAAGAAAATGGTCAGGTAGATGGAGCAAAGAATCAGGGATATCAGCGTGATTGCACCACTGGCCTTGAAAAACTCGAAAAACGAAATCTCATATCCCTGCCGTTTGGCCATATCGACGGAGATAATGTTGGCGGAAGCGCCGATCATGGTGAGATTGCCGCCGAAGCAGGCGCCCAGAGACAGCGCCCACCAGAGGATGTGATGAGGAATCGGGGTGTTTTTCAAAATGACCTGCACGATGGGAATCATGGTGATGGTAAACGGAATGTTATCCAGAAAACCGGAAACAAGCCCTGAAACCCACAGTACGGTGAGAGTGATCAGATAAGGATTGCGCCCTATTTTCAGAAAGACATTTTCGGCAATCCAGCGGATAATCCCATGGGCTTCAAGCGTTCCCACCAGAATAAACAGTCCTGCAAAGAACAGGAGCGTTCCCCATTCCACTTCCTGCAGCATGTGCTCGATACGGACACGGGTGATCAGCAGCAGTATCATGGCGACCGTTATGGCGACAATCCCCGGTGTGATTCCGGTGACGGTCTGAAGAACGAAGAGCCCTATTGCTGCCGCCAGACATCCCACACCTTTCATCAGAAACGTTCTGTCTATTTCAAGATTCAGAAAATCGAAGCGGATTTTTTCCAGCAAAAACTGTACGGAAAACAGTTTAAGCAGGTTGGTGTTGATGGGTTTGAATTTTTCCCGGTAAATCAGTCCGTAGTAAAGTATCATGGCAAGCATACTGATGGCGACGATGGGCGACAGATGGACGGCGAACTGGTTGAATGTCAGACCGGTCTTTGATCCGATGATGATATTGGGAGGATCGCCGATCAGGGTTGCTGTACCGCCTAAATTGGAGACAACGGCCTGGCTGATGACATAGAGCCTGGGATCGAGTCCCATGCCAACGGTTAGTTCAATCACGATGGGAACCATGATCAAGACGGTGGTGACGTTGTCCAGAAACGCTGATGTAATGCCGGTAACCATTGAAAACAGTATCAGAATCTTTAATGGGCTGCCCTGCGTCATCTGGGCGATTTTGACAGCCATCAGGGTGAACAGCCCGGATTTACGAAGAACGCCGACGATGATCATCATCCCCATGAGTAGCAAAATGGTTTCAAAGTCGATGTATCCGACAGCCTGATGCTCCGTAACGACATTGGCGATCAAAAGCGCTGCAACCCCCAGGAGCGCCGCCACGGCCTTGTGAGTCCATTCGAAGGTAATGGCCAGATACACCAGCAGGAAAATAACAACCGGCAGAAAAACTTCCTTCATAATTTCTCCTCAGGGCCAGCAAACGTGCTGTTTTCCATGCACCTTTTTTACTTTCTGATCTATCTCTGATATTCCTTACTGGCCGAGACGATGATCAAGGCCGCATCAATATGAGTTTTAAAATATGACAGTAGGCATATTTGACGACTTCGTAAAAAGTCCGCATGCTGCGTCGTGCTGCATCCTTCATCATTGCAGTGTACGACAAGTACGCTGCATTCCTCAGGATTTGCATGCCTTGCCTGCGAACATTTTACGAAGGCTTCATTATTGTTATCATACGGTTATGGGTTTCAGTTCAGACATCATTTTGGGGGAATTTTGTCGCAATCACTCTGGCGATTTTCAGCATGTGTCGATGTACGGCCTCCTTGCTTCTTCCGGGATAATTTCTGAATGTGATCAGAACCCCGTTCAAAGCCGCGAAAAAGGCGTGCGACAGCGGTCGTACCGGCTCCTTCATTTTCATTTTTCGGAAAAGAATATCGAACTGATCGAAAATCCGGCGCTCGGCAGCATTCAGTTTTTCAACCAGTTCCGCAGAAAGCGATCCATCCAGCATGAAATGGGTCATCATTCGGAAGTACTGATCGTTTGTCATCAGATAGGTGAGATAGGCCTCGCTCACCTTTTCGATGTCTCCTGTCTCACTGTCCCGGATCATGTCAGCCAGAAATTGCACAATTTCCATGGCCCCGTGAATGAATGCCTCCACAAAAAGGGATTGCTGATCCGGAAAATACCGGTAAATGGACGCATGGGAAATGCCAGCCTCTTTGGCGATATCCCGGATGCTGACATTGCTGAAGGGTTTTACGGCAAAAACACGTTCGGCGGCATCGATGATGATATCCTGGCGTGCCTTTTTTTCCCGGCTTTTGAGATCTGCGAACGTATTTTTCTCTTTCATTTTAAGTCTCTTCTCTATAGGCCAAAGGCTCTGCCATACGGCACGGTGTTCTATCTGTAAACATAACATAATATCCGGATGCTCTGCATTAAAAAACTTGACTATGTAACCATTGGTTTGTAATAATACCAATGGTCAATTATGAAAAGCTTTTTCAAGGAGGTTAAGTGCATGAAAATCCATATCGGTAGAATGCTGTACGATCGCGCCTATCTGAATCCCGGAAGGGAAGCTTTTGTCGGAGCCGGTTATCGATTCGACTTCAGTCAGGTCAATGACCGAGCTAACCGGTTCTCCGCTTTTCTGAAAAAATGCCGGCTTGGGTCCGGAGATCGCATCGCTGCTCTGTGTAAAAACAATGAACATGCAACCACAGCCATGTTTGGTGCGGCCAAGGTCGGATTGATCACGGTGATGCTCAACTGGCGGCTTCAGGCACCGGAACTGATTTATATCTTAAAAGACTCTACGGCATTGCTGGTCCTTTACGACAGTGAGTTTGCATCGGTAATCGAACAGATCCGTCAGCAGATTCCCGCCAAACTGTTTTTGCGCGTGGGCGGATCCGGTCCGGATACGGAATTTGAGGCATCTCTTGCGGATCAGCCGGCATCAGAACCCGATTATGCTGGTGGCGGAGAAGATCCGGCGGTGCTGATTTACACTTCCGGAACAACCGGAAAGCCCAAAGGCGTTATGCTCACCCACGAAAATCTTTTCTGGGCGTCCATCGGACTGATACACACCGTTGACTGGAGCCATCGGTACCGTTTCCTTTCCGTGGCGCCATTATTCCACATCGGGGGTCTGGCGCCGATATTCGGAAATGTGCATGCGGGTTGCGCCACCGTCTATATGCCGAATTTTGATCCGGTAAAAATCTGGGACATGATGGTCGCAGAAAAGATCAACTTCATGATGACGGTTCCGGCCATGCTTCAATTCATGCTGATGGCGCCTGACATTCATCTGAAAGATCTTTCCACAATCAAGCATATCGTGTGCGGTGGCTCGGCTGTTTCCCAGAATCTGATCATAGCCTATGACAAGATGGGCATTAAAATTGATCAGGTCTATGGGATTACGGAATATTCGGGTGCTGTATCCTTCTGGACCGCTGATATGGGCATGGATAAATCCCATTCCATGGGAAAAAGCGTGTATCACGGGCATGTTAAAATCCTGCGGCCGGAAACCGGAGAGGAATTGCCGGTGGGAGAAGTCGGAGAAATTTGCTGTTTCGGACCTCAGATTTTCAAAGGTTACTGGAACAATCCGGAGGCGACCCATGCTGCGATCGGAAAGGGGTATTACCGGTCCGGTGATATGGGAAAGCTGGATGCAGGCGGATATGTTTATGTAGTGGACAGGCTGAAGGATATGATCATCAGCGGCAGCGAGAATATTTATCCGGCGGAACTCGAGCAGGTGATCATGACTCACCCCGGCGTTGCCGATGTCGCGGTGGTAGGAAAGCCCGATCCCAAATGGGGAGAAATACCGGTGGCCTTCATCGTGGCAAAACCGGGTCTGGAAATCAAGCCAGAGGAGATTATCGCCTTGTGTCGGAAAAACCTTGCCGGCTACAAATGTGTCAAGGAAGTACGATATGTTGATATCATACCGAGAAATGCTGTCAACAAAGTATTGAAAACGGAATTGAGGGCAAAATTCATTTGACCCTTTTTGAATCAATCAGGCTTGATGGTCTCGTAAAAAGTCAGTTTTAGCCTATTTTTACAACAATAACACCTTGAATTTATTAGTTGTGAAAATCTGGTTTTGGACTTTTTACGATGGCATCAGGCTTAAATCTATCGGGGAAATCGTCCCCGTAAAAGGCGAGTTTTCATGCCAAGGAGTTGATATGTCATTTTCCAACCGCAACAATCCCTATACGTTTGATGATTTTCTGGCGTGGCGGCAAAATTTCGATTATTACCGGGATGATCCGTTTATCCAGAAAGTCGTGCGGTATTTTACAGGCAATGAATGGGAAGATGTGGATGCCCAGGCACGGGCCGTTTCTCAAAAAGCCTCTTTCAATTGGCGGGATCTTTCGGAGATCATCGCCCGGCCCGAAAATCGCCCGTACATGATGCATTACGATGGCCATCACCACCGTATCGATCGCATTGTCCGGCCCATGGAAACAAAAATCCTCGAAACACAAATTTTCTCTGAAGCCTTGTTTTCAGAAAAAACGTCTCCATGGGTTAAACTGATCAAGATGTACCTGATTTATCAAAATGGTGAAGCCTGCATTGCCTGTCCCATGACCTGTACGGAAGGACTGGTGAAACTTTTGGACAGGTTCGCCGACACGCCGGAAATCCGGCGAATCCTTCGACATTGCAAGGAGGGCATCGATGGCGACTATGCCATTGGCGCTCAGTACCTTTCGGAAATTCAGGGGGGATCGGACATTCCGGCCAATGTGCTGGAAGCGGTCAACGAAGAAGGTGTATGGCGGCTCTACGGGAGCAAATTTTTCTGCTCCGCAACGCATGCCGATTACGTCGTGGTCACGGCAAAACCGGTGGGATCGGAAAAAGTCGCCATTTTTGTGCTTCCTTCCTGGCTTCCGGGCAACAAGGAAAAGGAAACCCGGAACAACTTCACCATAGACCGGATCAAATGTAAGCTGGGTACCAGTGAGCTGACCACCGCCGAGATTACCTTCAACGGCGCAGTGGCATACCCGGTCGGGCCTCTGGAGAAAGGGGTCGCCAATGTGGTAGGAATTGTTCTGACATACTCCCGCCTGACAGTTGGGCTCTCCGCTGCCGCCAGCATGACGCGATCCGTCCGGGAAGCCAGAAAATACGCGGAATTCAGACAGGCATTCAACATGACGATCGGCCATCTGCCCATGGTGGCAGGGCAGCTTGCCGGATTGGAGCATGCAGCAAGAAGGACAACGGCCGGTGCTTTCAAGCTGTACCGGGAGTTTTTATCGCTTGAAGAAGGTTTGAAGGAGGGGCAGGATTCGGGTGAATCCGAGACAGCCAGAAAGAAACGTTTTGACATCCGGGAGCTTATCATGCTGCAGAAAATGGCCGCTTCCTGGGACAGCACCGACGTGATCCGGGGGGCCATGTCGATATTCGGGGGCCATGGCGTCATGGAGGATTTTTCCTCCCTGCCGCGCCTCTACCGGGACGCTGCCATCAACGAATTGTGGGAAGGTCCCAGAAATGTCCTCCTGACGCAGGTCCACAGGGATATCCAGCAGGCCATGGCGTGGTATCCCCCAGCCGAATTCGTCCGAAACAACTTAAATGGCCTGGATGAAACCCGGATCCGGGAGTTGTCCGAAGAAATCACAAAACTGCTGGCCGTCCCCCATCTTTTTCAGATGGATGAAAAAACCATCGAGATTTGCCGGCGATGGGATGACTTCTGCGGCAGGTTCTTTCATGCCTATCAGGACCTTGCGCTGCAAGAAGTCGAGCAGAAAGGTTGACGGGCCTGGCAAAAGCGGCTGTCTGTTATCATGATGATTTCTCAATTCCCGGATCAGAAAAAAGGAGGGAAAATGAATCTTGTAGAAATTCTGGAAAGCAACGCACGGAAAAACCCGGACAAGGACTGTCTCCGGGCCGGTGGCAACGGATACACTTTCCAGGCGGTCAAGGATGAGGCCGAAAGGGCGGCAGCGCTTTTTCAAAGTCTTGGACTGAAAAAAGGCGATCGTATCGCCATCATGAGCCAGAATACGGTCAGTTTTGTGGTCGCATTTTATGGGACCCTGATGGCAGGCGTCGCCGTTGTCCCCGTCAATCACAAATTAATGCCGCCTGAAGTGGATTACATTCTGAATCACAGCGGCCCCGGACTCTTTCTTTTCGATGCAAGCCTGGCGCCCGTAGCGGACAAGCTTACGGCAGGCATCCGGAAGATGGCCATGGACAGTCCGGCAACGCCCTACGATCAGTTTTCGGCCGGTCCGGTTTGCCCGGATGTGATATCATCGTCATGATATCCCCGGAACAGAAAGCCGGACCCGGGGATATCGGCGAGATATGGCTTAAGGCGGACAGCATGATGAAAGGGTATTACAATGATCCCGAAGCGACAGAAAATGCTTTTGAAAAAGGATGGTATAAAACCGGCGATGTGGTTCGGATCGACGCAGACGGATACATGTTTGTGGTGGATCGCACCAAGGATATGATCGTTACCGGCGGCGAGAATGTTTACTCCAAGGAAGTGGAAGACACCATCGCGGCCTGTCCCGGGGTTGCGGCCGCCGCCGTGATCGGAATCGCCCATCCGGAATGGGGGGAAACGGTCAGCGCCTTTGTGGTTCCGGCCAAGGATGCCGCTATCGATACGGAGAATATCCGGGCGTTTCTGGCGGACAGGCTGGCAAAATACAAGGTACCGCGAACCATCGAGATTGTCGAGAATCTGCCGTATACCCCGACCGGAAAGGTCATGAAATACAAACTGCGGGAAACTTACCGGAAGCAACTGCCGCAATCCGGGATAGCATAAGGAGAGGTTATGTTCGATTATTTATTGACCAAGGATCAGATCAGTCTGCGGGACGAGGTGCGGGAGTTCATCAAGTGGGTTCCGCGCCGGATGGTTCTGGATATGGATAAGGATGAGATCAAGTTCCCCAAGGAATTTCTCAGGGAGGCGGGCCGCCGAAACCTGATGGGCTGCCGGTATCCCAGGCAGTGGGGCGGCCGGGGCATGAACTGGGTCGCTACGGGCATGGTCCCGGCCCCTTCTTCGGGGGGAGCTCTTTGCCGCGGAATGCCTCACCGAGCCCCGGGGCGGATCGGATTTTTTCGGCGTCACTTGTTTTCAGCGATGTCGTGGTGCCGAAAGAAAATGTCCTGGGCCGCATCAACGGGGCCTATGACGTATTTAACACCATGATGATCCCCGAGCGTTTGGGAACGGCCATCATGACCATCGGATCGGCCCG
>LKPX01000081.1 GCA_001443525.1 Desulfobacteraceae bacterium RAAP-1
ATCGCATACTCCCAGGATTTCGCCCTCTCATGAATCTGCCAACCCTTCCCGGCCAGATTGTTCGATCGCTCAGCAACACGACAAAGGTAGTCAAATCCAACTGAAATTTGTGATCATAGGGAAAAACCTTTGGTCAGGGGAACAATTATTCGAGATTATTCAGTACCGAGATATATTGACTAATACATTACGGAGCGAACTCAGTGGCGTGCAAGAAGAGCTATTGCACCATCGCCGGATTCTGATCGAGAAAAATACGCAACTGGAATATCAGGAGCGTTTGCTTGGCACACAGCAAAACCAGCTTGGTGAACAGGAGCGTTTGCTTGGCACACAGCAAAACCAGCTTGGTGAACAGGAACGCTTAATCTATACTCTGAATGACCAGATCGATGAACAGGAACTCGAACTGAAACACAACGTACAGAGAATCGCTTTGTTAGAATTGCGATTATCCGAGAAGGATTTTCAGTTAGCTCAGAGCGTCGATAGATCAGTTGCGTTGCAACAGACCATTGAAATTATTTACCAGTCAACCTCGTGGCGGCTCATGCGGCCGTTACGTTTTGTTTCACCGCCATTGAAACATCTATACTTGCGAGTGGTTAACGGAACTCGTCGATTGATTTGGTCGATGGGACGATTGGTCTTCAAATGCCTTCCCAGTCATTTACGCGGTTCAGTGATAGATTTTTCATATCGTATTGCCGGTCAATTATTTATTGGCTTTGATGACTACGGGCGCTGGCGGAGGAGCGGCGCAGACGTGTTGGATAGAAGCATATCGGGTGCCAACGATTTCGAGGCTGATTTGGGAGTTGTCCCTCCGGTTAACCGATATCCGGTCAGACAGCAACTTAGTGGTACTCATGACAATCGTATCCGATCGATTTCGAACAGTTGCAGGTGCGTACTCTTTCCGCGCCGACAGCACGATGATGCACGTGCGTTTTCTGAATTAATTGGTAGATTCGAAAGAGTTTCTTTTGACATATTCGATACGCTCATCGAACGGATCACCATGCAGCCCACCGATGTTTTTCATATCGTCGGTCATGCGGCATCCGATTGTTTCAAAACCTATTGGCATTTCGCCCAAGCGCGTATTGATGCGGAACTGGATGCCCGGGCGCAAAATGGGGAAAACGAAGTGACCCTGGATGAGATTTATGATCGGCTATTGATGAGTTATCCGCTTACATCAGCGCAAGCGGATCGGCTCAAAGCTCTTGAGATCACGACTGAACTGGCAATGCTTAAGCCAAAGGCCAGCGGTAAGCGTCTTTATGCCATAGCAAGAGCGGCAGGTATCAAAATATCGTTGATTAGCGATACCTATCTTCCCCGCGATATCCTTGAGCGTGCACTCGGTCAGTGTGGTTACGACAGTGGCTGGGATCGCCTGCACATTTCCAATGAATCGCGCCAGACCAAACACTATGGCGGGTTGTTCTTGGAAATGTTGGCCGCTCATGAAATTGCCGCTGCGGCCGTATTGCATGTGGGTGATAACCTGCATAGCGATGTTGAGCAAGCGAAGTTCTTGGGTATTCAGTCATTTCCGGTTATCCGGACCCTGGATCGCTACCAAACCAGACAGGAACAGACACATCAACAGGCTGTCGCGAAGACATTGGGCGGCAGTTTGATAGAAGGTCTGGTCGTTTACCGATATGGCAAAATCTATGACCGTTCTCCAAGTGATGCAAGATTTTTGGGGAATCCCTATTTTCTCGGTTATGCCGCTTTAGGTCCGGTTTTGCTCGGTTTTGCCCAGTGGTTAGTAGCGCGATCGCACGAGCAGGGAAATTCCGCTTATTGCTTCTTGTCACGCGATGGCTACTACCTCAAGATCGCCTACGATGTCGTGATGAATTGTTTGGGCGAGACATCCCAATCTCATTATCTCGCGGCGTCGAGAATGCTTTGTACGATGGCGATGCTGACCAGTACAGAGAAAGTTCTGGATGTTGCCAGGATTGATCATTACCCCATGCCGATTGGCCAATTTCTGATCCACCGCTTTCATTTTTCGAAGCAGCAACTGCAAAAACTTTCTCCAGGGTTGTTAGCTCGCCATGGGTTGAAGGATCTCGACACCATTGTCACCACCCTGGACCAGGGTAAGATGCGGCTGGTCGAGAGTCTGACACGCCAAATTATGACGGATTCGCGAGTGGCATCAGAACGCTACGAAAAGTATTTACGCCGCAGTGGAATTGATTTCGCTTCCACACCATTGGTCGATATCGGCTATTCCGGAACCGCTCAGAAGAGTATCAGCCATCTATTGAGCATCCCCACGCGGGGTTTGTATCTCATTACCAACAAACGGATTAGGAAGCTTAGGCGATTAGGATTGGATTATAACGGCTGGTTGGGACAAGAGGTTGAACTCGATCATCCGTTTTTCCGATATGTACAGATTTGGGAAATGTTTCTCTCTGCGACTCACGGCTCGTTCATCGATATTGACGAGACTAATTTGCGGCCAATTAGTGATGAGCTCATTTATGACGCATATTCGCTTGGCGTATTGGCCAATCTCCGCCGGGGCGCCCTGGAATTTGTGAGTGATTTTGTGTGGTCATACCGCGACATCTTTTTGGAACTGGATCTGTTGCCTGATATCTGTAGTCAGACTATTACGAATTATTTCAAGGCACCTGATGCTGAGGATTGTGCTCCTTTCAGCAATATTGTGTTCGAAGATCGATTCGGTGGGGATGTTCGGCCGCTGCTGATTCACTCAAACGAAAGCCTGGCAATATCCGATGGGCTTGCCAAGCAGAGTGTCTGGCCGGAGGCCTCGGTGTCTTTAGGTGGCCGTGGGGTAGTCACAGCTTTTTACCCCTGTGAACCCTTTATGGCTAAAAACTTCGGAGATGAAACTGCTGCGGCCGATATCTTTTTGGATGGAGTAAATGACACTCAGGTAAGCCCTGCCTGCTTTTCACCGAACTATGAGCAGTTTTTCGACACGGACGGTTTTCCGAACCATACCCGTTTGCCGGTTTCCATCAGTATCATCATTCCGGTCTGGAATAGCGAAGAATCATTGATGGCCGTGCTGGATAGTTTACAGGGGCAGCTAACGCGAGGTTGGTTAGTGGTGATAACGCGTCTGAAAGGCCCAATGCCTTTGTGTGGTTACCGCGATTTTCCGTTGACAATCCATGATATGGACAACTGGTCTGATATCACGCGATTTGTAAGTGCCCTGGATTCCGACTGGGTTCTATTGACCGACGGTGTAACACGGTTCGAGCCTTCTGCTCTGGCTGAATGGAGTGCAGCGATCGATGATGCCGATATTGTGATAGGAGATGACGATTGCATTGATCAAGATGGTAATTTTTCAAATCCGCATTTTAAACCTGCGTTCTCTCCGGAGTTGTTGTGGAGTACCGATTATTTCGGCGGTGCATATCTGGTGAGAAGAAACCTCCTATCAAATATTGAAACCACGGCTTCCGTCCCGCGTGCATGGTTGTGGGAGGTCTCATTAAAACTTACCGAATATCCGTTGCGCGTGGTTCATATCCCACGGATTCTGACTCACCGTGAGCAGAGTCTGAGCAGGGAATATTTCGCCAGGGCACAAGCGCAAGCGAATATTTTCATGATGAATCGTTTTGCCAGGTACGGAGTAACCTGTCAAGTTGTCTCTCCGGAATGGGCGCAGATCGCTGAAAAACTGGTTTGTCACCCGGAATTTACCGATGAAGGTCCGGCCGTGGCCATTCTGATTCCTACGAAAAATCAGCATCGGGTGGTCGATCTCTGTATTGAGAGTCTGAAGTTAACCACTTACCGGAACTATCACATTTATCTCATTGATAATGAGAGTGATGATCCGGAAGCAATAACTTATTTCGAGTCGCTCGATGATAAGCACATTACTTTGCTGCATATTGCCAACCCACCCGGTGGATTCAGTTATTCCTATGTCAACAACCGTGCCGTCGAACAAACTCGGAACGAGGATTATCTGCTGTTCCTCAACAACGATACTGAAGTAATCGAACCGCGTTGGTTGAGCCAGATGATGGGGTGGCAGGTATTGCCCGGTGTCGGTTCGGTCGGCGCTTTGCTGTATTATCCAAACGATTTGGTTCAGCATGCAGGTATAACCCATAAATTGCTTTGGAATGTATTACCGGCGCCATCTTTTAAACTGCTTGAGAGAGGTGATCGAGGCTATCAGGACTATGTTCAACTTGCACGCGATAGCGCGGCGCAAACTGCCGCATGTTTGCTGACTCCACGATCAATCTTCTTATCCAACGGTATGTTTGACGAGGTGGATTTCAATGTGGCCTATAATGATTGTGATTATGGTTTCAAACTGGCACAACAGGGGCTGCGTAATGTGTATTGCCCGGATGCGGTGTTTTACCATCATGAGGGGTTAACCCGTGGTGGTGGCCGAGGTAATGACAAGCCCCACGAAGAGGCTGCATTTGTTCAGAAATACTGGAGTTGGAATGACCCGTTCTACAGTCCTAATCTGGCACAGGGCCGTACCGATTTCGCCATCCAGCCAGCTAGTCCGATTACAGGCGAGATTCCCGTGTTAAGAATAGCTTGGGTAACCCATAACCTGAAATATGAAGGGGCTCCGCTGGTGCTTCTGGAGATCGTGCGTGGTATCACTAAGAATGGCGTAATGATGACCAAGTCAACGGTCATCAGCATGGAAGATGGTCCTCTGCGCAAGATTTACGAGAACTTGGGCTGCGAGGTGTTAGTCGTTGATTCTGCCATCGATCTGTTTCAGGGTGGGGAAATTGGGGCCCAGGCGATGGTTGCTGCAGCTTCTATCTTGCTGTCGCGGCGGATTGATGTGGTGCTGGCCAATACGGTACTCTGTTGGTGGGCCGTGGAAGCTGCAAAATCTATCCGTATACCAAGCGTATGGGTGATTCATGAAAGCGAGCCCCCCTTTACCCACTTGAAAGAGCACAGCGAAGACTGTGCCATTCGGGGGCGCATGGCCATGGCGATGCCTTATCGGGTGATCTTTGTCAGTTGGGCAACGCGGGAAGTTTTTAAGGATTTTGAAGACAAGGGTAATTTCCATACGATCTACAATGGTTTCGATTTTGTAGATTATGACAGGCGTGTTGCTGGCAAATCGCGGCAGTCCATTCGCGCCTGTCTCGGAATTTCTCATCATAAGTTGGTGGCCATTCTGCCGGGATCGGTTTGCGAAAGAAAGTCGCAAATAGATATTGTTCGGGCCATTCCATTGCTGGATCGAGTGGTGATTGACAAACTGCTGATTATGATCGTGGGTGATATTCCCTCTTCTTACAGTGCAGAAATTCATCGTCACATTGACCAACTTGATCCGGAATTGCGTGCCTGTGTACAGGTGTTACCGCATTGCAAGCAGGTGGAAGACTATTTCCTGGCTGCAGATATCCTGATATCCACCTCCAGGATAGAAGCTTTTCCGAAAGTGATTCAGGAAGGCATGTACTTTGGGTTGCCCATGGTGGTTGCTCCAGTTTTCGGGATCGCTGAGCAGCTTCAAGACGAAGTGAGCGCCCTGTTTTTTGATCCGGGTGATTATCAGAAATTGGCGATTCAACTTGCTCGTATAGTCAAAGACACCAGTCTGCGCACTAGGCTTGGCGCAAATGCCCGGATATCCTTGGATCGTTTCCCAACGGTCGATGATACGGCCTGTGAATATTGGCGTATATTGAGAGAGGCTTGGTTGAGCTTAGGTGAGGATGCATTGGATCCATCTGTCAAGACAAAAACGAGCTGAGTTTAAGATGGTAATCAATCAACGTCCATAGTGACGTTTGATCTGTAAGGATGCAGCACAACGCTGCACCCGGACTTTTTGCAAAGCCATCATCTTTCAATTTGATATTTTTCCGGAATTGCATTAAAAATCAAAGCTTCAGTTGTTGTTGAACAACTGCCCGTAATAGGGATTCTGCAATTTCTGGAGGAATCTATGGTGTTGGCATTGCATGACAATCTTACAAGACTTGAAGAAATGCGCCAAGAGGCGATGCAGGGGGGCGGTGATAAAAGAGTCACTGCTCAGCATGCCAGAGGAAAGCTTACGGCCCGTGAGCGCATTGATCTCCTTCTGGATGAAGGCTCTTTTGAAGAATTCGATATATTAAAAACCGGCAGGGGAAATGCCCTGGGGGAAGACAATTACTGCTATCTCGGCGATGGCGTAGTAACCGGGCACGGCACCATTGACGGCCGGGAAGTTTTTGTTTTCAGCCAGGATTTTACTGTGTTTGGCGGTTCTCTGGGGGAGGCTCATTCCCAGAAAATCACCAAGGTGATGGATCAGGCTGTTCGCGTCGGCTCCCCGATTATCGGGCTGAATGATTCCGGAGGCGCCCGCATTCAGGAAGGTGTGGATGCCCTTGCGGCCTATGGGGAAATTTTTCACCGGAACGTTGAAGCCAGCGGCGTTGTTCCCCAGATTTCCTGCATTATGGGGCCATGCGCCGGGGGCGCGGTTTACAGCCCGGCCATGACGGATTTTACCTTCATGGTCGAAAAATCCTCCAACATGTTCGTTACAGGCCCCAATGTCGTCAAAACCGTCATCCATCAGGATATCACTTCGGAAGAACTCGGCGGCGCCCAGGTTCACGGATCGGTCAGCGGTGTTGCGCATTTCGTGATGCCCAATGATGTTCTGTGTCTCCGGGAAGTTCGGAGGCTCATCAATTATCTGCCGTCCAACAACCGGCAAAAAGCGCCTTTTCTGGATTTATGGGATCCGCCGGAACGCTCGGACCCGGCGCTGGATTATCTGGTGCCGTCCAATCCCAATCAGACTTACGACATGAATGTCCTGATTTACAGCATCCTGGACGGTGCTGAATTTCTGGAGATTCAGGCAGGATACGCCCGAAATATCATCTGCGGTTTCGGACGGATGGGCGGGCAGACCATCGGTCTTGTTGCAAATCAGCCATCCGTTCTTGCCGGCGTTCTGGACAGTGACGCTTCCACAAAGGCCGCGCGGTTTGTTCGCTTCTGCGATGCTTTCAACATCCCGCTGATCTGTCTGGTGGATGTTCCGGGATTCATGCCGGGTCCGGAGCAGGAACACGGCGGCATTATCCGGCACGGCGCCAAACTGCTGTTTGCCTTTATCGAAGCCACCGTACCCCGCATCACGGTCATTGTGCGGAAAGCCTATGGCGGCGCATACCTGGTGATGAATTCCAAACACATCCACTGCGATATCAACTATGCATGGCCCACAGCGGAAATCGCTGTCATGGGGCCGCGAGGCGCTTCAGAAGTCATTTATCGCCGGGAAATCAAGGAGTCCAAAGACCCGGACGCCACGCTGGCTGAAAAAATGGAACAATATCGCAAAGCCTTTGTCAATCCGCTCCTGTCCGCCCGAAGGGGATATATTGACGACGTCATTTTTCCCAGAGACACCCGGCACAGACTGATCCGGACACTTCAGTTTCTGGAAAGTAAAAAAACCCGTCAACCGGACCGTAAACACGGCAATATCCCTTTGTAAGAGGTTTAAATGTTTAATAAAATTCTGATTGCCAATCGTGGAGAAATCGCCGTCCGCATCATTCGGACATGCCAGCAGGCAGGCATCCAGACAGTGGCGGTATATTCCGAAGCAGACGCCAGAAGCCTTCATGTGCAGCAGGCGGATGAAGCGGTATTGCTGGGAAACGCCCGTTCCGCCGAATCCTATCTGGTGGCTGAAAAAATTATCGATGCTGCTCTCAAAACCGGTTGTCAGGCCATTCATCCCGGATACGGATTTCTTTCGGAAAACGCGGACTTCTGTGAAAAAATATCGAGAGCCGGCCTGGTGTTTATAGGACCGCCGGCATCCGCCATTGCCACTTTGGGTGATAAAATCGCTTCCAAAGCCCTTGCGCAGAAGGCCGGTGTTCCGGTGGTTCCCGGGCATGTCGGCACATTATCCGGGGTTGAGGAAGCAGAGTCCATTGCCGAACGGATCGGTTTTCCGGTTCTGATCAAGCCGGCGGCTGGCGGCGGTGGAAAAGGCATGCGGATTGTCGCCAGTAAAGACGAGATGGCGCCAGCATTTTCCGCCTGTCAGGAAGAAACCCGGAAAGCCTTTGGCGAACATCATCTTTTCATTGAAAAATATATCGAAAATCCCCGGCATATTGAAATTCAGATTCTGGCTGACCGCTATGGAAACGTGATTTATCTGGGAGAAAGAGAATGTTCCATTCAGCGCCGTTATCAGAAAATCATCGAGGAATCGCCGTCACCTGCCGTCGATCCCGTACTGCGCCAGAAAATGGGAGAAATGGCCTGCAGTCTGGCTAAAAGCGCCGGTTATACCAATGCGGGCACCGTCGAATTCATTGTAGATCAAGATCTGAATTTTTATTTTCTAGAAATGAACACCCGCCTTCAGGTAGAGCATCCGGTGACAGAACTGGTGACGGGTCTGGATTTGGTGGCTCTTCAACTCAAAATCGCCTATGGGGAAGCGCTGTCCATCCGTCAGGAAGATGTGTCCTTTAAAGGCGCCGCCATCGAAGCCCGAATCTGCGCGGAAGATCCTTCCCGGAATTTTCTGCCGGCCACCGGTATGATTACCCGTTACGCTCCTCCTCGAGGCAGAAATATCCGGGTGGACAGCGGTGTGGAGGCTGGCAGCGTTGTCAGCGTCTATTATGATTCACTGCTGTCCAAAATCATCAGTTGGGGAGATACGAGGGAAAGCGCCCGGATGGCGCTGATCGATGCTCTGAATGGGTATCATATTGAAGGGGTGGTGACCAATCTGGATTTTGTCAATCTGATCCTGAATCACCCGGAATTCGCCGCTGGAAATCTGTCCACCGGCTTTATCGCTCAGTATTTCGACGGCGATCAGATGAAGATATCGCCTCCCGCAGACAGGCTGTGCCTGATAGCACTTGCCACCACGCTGATATATCATAACCGGCAGAACCTTGTCAGGGATTCTCTGAAACCGATGGCCGCGCATGTCGGCGGCGCTGCCAAACCCAGGGCATGGTATCATTACATGGTCAAGGGCGAAGAGGATATTTTTGAGGTCAGACTTCAGGGAAATCCCGATACGCGAATGTGGACCATCTGGGTCAATGGCAATCAATATCAGGTTTTGACTCCGGATCTTGAATTTTATCGCCGGCGTATGAAGCTAAGCATCAACGGACAGTTTCATCGTTTCCGGCTTCAGTTTAAGGGAAATTTCATCTGGGCTGCGCATTGTGGCATTGCACGGGTTTTTGAAATCTACAGCCCCAGGGAATGGGAGTTATCCCAGTTCATGCCAAAAATCCAGAAACAGGTGCTGGACAACGTTCTGGAATGTCCCATGCCCGGGCTGGTGGTGGATTTGCGTGCACAGAAAGGCGACCGCGTCTATCGAGGGCAGGAGTTGGTGATTGTGGAATCCATGAAAATGGAAAGCGGCGTTGCCTCTCCGTGCGATGGTGAGATACTGGAGGTGCTGGTACAAAAAGGTCAGGCCGTGGATACCGGAGATGTTCTGATGCGTTTCAAACATTGACGACTTCGTAAAATGTCAAAAACCTGCAGCGGGTATTGGCTACATATCCTTTTGAAGCGTCTCGATAAATGCCTCGCACCGTGTTCTGAGCGGCCCTTCCGCTGTTATCTGATCTTCCAGTTCTATGCGAAGGCTGGATATGCCTTCAGCGTCAAGGCGCTGCTTCAAGTACGGATAATCGAAGGCATGGGGATCGCAGAATTTCAGAAACAGAAAGATGACCCCGGCAATGCGGTTTTCTTTGGCCATGCGCACCAGCTCATCACCCCGACAGGTAAGGCCGGCATGTTTGGCGGGGCAGACAGGACGTCGCAGATAGCGATCAGCGATGGACGCCAGCAGGTCGTTTCCGATATGGGTGCGACCTGACCACTGCCGAAATCCTGTACACAGATCATCCCAGACCACGACGCCTCCCGCGGATTCAATGATGTCATAAATATCCGGAAACGTGCATGCGCCTCCAGAGAGCAGCAGGCGTTTGGCGGCAGAACGCCGAGGCATAGAGGCTGAAGTTTCCATGTCGTCGAGCAGCCGGTTCAAAGCCTCTAAAAATTCCCGCCGATCCATGACCATAGACGATCTGACAATGGCGTGAAGATCGCTGCCGTTAATCTGTTCCGGACAGTCGCGGCGCAATATATAAAGTTTTTCCATGCCGGCCCGGATTTCGTCAATCGTTTCGACAGCCGCCCTTAGATTCTCTTCATGTATATCTGTTTTCAGATGTTGCTCCAGATCCGTTTTGAGCCGGCGCAATACATCCGTCATATAATCTCTGGCACTGTCCGTATTGAGACAAACCGGCAGCACAGCGTCTATGTGAAACCCGGTTGACGCATTCATCCGCCAGATATCCGAAAGCCTCTGGATGGAATCGCAGGTGTGCGGAAAGACCATGCCGTCCACAAAGTCGAGCCGGCCGGACAGCACATCTTCCAGAGCGCCGCGCACCAGGCTGCAACTGTAGCTCTGAAGATGTCCGTCCGCTCTGGAGATGGTATGGCCGCTGCCGAAAATGCGGTATCCCAGAGCGCCGGCAGCCAGAATCAGCTCTTCCGGCGCATAGGAGCACAGATATCCCACCACCCTGCCGTTGTTTTTTTGTTTCCATTTGCGTGCATATGCTTCGGGATGTTCAGAAACATCCCGAAATTGCTGGATCATATCCATACCATACTCCCATTCATTTTACGAAGCCGTCCAAAATTCGACTTTTTACGGGGCTATCATTGTTAAAAAGACATCTCTTTAAAATGACGGTATCATAATCTACATCTATCCAGAATATCAAGTCGCTGCAATAGCATTTGAAAGCTGTTCGGGCTAATCATGACCTAACATATGCAGGCTACCATCAACGCCATGTTAAAAATATTTCATGACAATGACAAGTATTTTACCATGGAGATGGAGCCGGATATGACACAATTACTCGATCAGACCTGGCTTTCCCGACTTTCCTGCCTCGATTATGCGTTTCAGCCCATTGTGAATATCCATACGGGGGTCTGTTATGGATATGAGGCGCTGCTTAGAAACTATGAAGCAGCAGGAATGGAATGTATTCATGATTTTTTCGATCAGGCGCATCATGACAATGTCCTGCATCCGGTGGATATGGAATTGCGGAACATGGCCATTGCCAAATTTGCGCAATTGCCGTGGAAAAGTCACGTGAAGCTGTTTTTCAATCTGGACAACCGGGTGTTGAATTCGGCTACTTACAGGCCCGGAAACACATTAAACGTCCTGATGTCCAGCGGTTTGTCCATTGATTCGATGTGTTTTGAAATTTCAGAACGTCATGAACTTCAGGATCATGAAGCGTGTACACGAGTTCTGAATGTATATCGCGATCAGGGGTTCAAAATTGCGGTGGATGACTGCGGCGCTGGATTTTCCGGGTTTAAGCTGCTTTATTATACCCGTCCGGAGTTTATCAAGATAGATCGGTTTTTTATTCAGGATATTCCGACCGACATCAACAAACGCATCTTTGTGAGCAGCATTGTCAATCTGGCGCATGTCATGGGCAGCATCGTCATCGCCGAAGGTGTTGAAACAAAAAAGGAATATTACAGTTGTCGGAATATCGGCTGTGATTTGATTCAGGGGTATCTCGTCCAGCGTCCTGTCGTCGATATGAATCAGCTTCAGAGCACCTATGCGCATATTCATGAATTCAGCCAGGAAGAACAGCGGAAGGAAAAATCCGGCGATAAAAAACTCATCGACACCGAAATGGAGTATATTACCCCTGTTCTTAACACGTCCAACGTATTTGATGTATTTGAAAAATTCAAGTCTCAGAGCAGCCGCTTCTCCTTTTTCCCGGTCATTAACAGTAATCAGGAGTCGCTGGGGATTATCAGCGACAAAAGTTTCAAACATTACACATTTTCCCGTTTCGGCAGTCAGTTGTTGATGAATCCGGCGATCGGAAAAAATCTGGACCGCTTCATTACCCGGTATCCTGTTACTGACATTCACACGCCGGTCGAGAAAATTCTGGAGATTTATACACAGAATGAAAATATCGAAGGCATCATCATTGTGGATAACCTAAAATATAAGGGATTTCTGAGCGCGCGTTCCCTTCTGAAAGTTCTGAACGAAAAGAACATCGCCATTGCCAGAGATCAGAACCCGCTGACCAGGCTTCCGGGAAATGCGTTGATTTACAAATATGTATCGGACGCGCTGCAACAACTGGAAGCCCAATATCATTTCATCTATTTCGATTTCGATAATTTCAAGCCATATAACGATACCTACGGGTTTCGTCAGGGAGATCGGGTAATCCTGCTGTTTTCTGAAATCCTTAAAAACCGCACTCAGGACTCGCTGCGTTTTGGTGGACACATCGGCGGCGATGATTTCTTCATGGGAATTCAGGGTATGGAACTCGACAACGTATTTTCAAAAGTTCAAAAGATGTGTCGGCAATTTCAGAGAGATGTTGAAAGCTTTTATGATCCTGAATCCATTCAAAAGGGATGTATCTCGGCCAAAGATCGGGACGGTCAGTCAACATTTTTTCCACTTCTGACCGTCAGCGCCGTGATTCTGGAAATTCCAGCAGGCCGTTCGACAGTATATTCGGCGGAAGAAATCGGTAAAAAAATGGCTAAAATGAAGAAAACAGCCAAGCACGATCATGAAAAAATATGCGTCGTCCGGATTGATGATAACGGCGATCTGGTCACGATCATCAACGCAACGTTTCTTGGAGAACCGGTCTTGAAACATGAAGCGGAGTGATTTGTCACATTGTTTTACAATCCACAGAAAGGAGTATTCCATGAGAGCCAATTTGAAATGTAAGTTTCTGATTCCTGTGGTTATCAGCATCATTTTGTGTATGGGCGGTGCGACAGCGATTGCATATCATGTTTCCAGCGCCAGCATCCAGTCTATTATCACAGATCAGATATCTCACGATGCCGCAGGTCTTGCAGAACACTTCAGGCAGTGGCTGGATCAAAATCGTTCGGACATTGCCAACTGGAGCCGGTTAAGCGTTATTCAGGCGGGGGCGATCCAGTCTGCATCTGAAAATACAGCCGGCGGCATTAACTCCGGGATAGCCGAATTGCTCCACGGATGTCCAGCCATTGAAGGATTGCGGATAGTCAACTTGAAAGGAGAGGTCGTTGCTTCTTCAGACCCGGATGTCACAGGCCTCAATGTATCCGATCGACCCTATTTTAATACCGCTGTTCACGGGAAAATCGCTGTTTCAGATATTATTACCAGCAAAACCGGTCAGACACCGATCATGACGGTTGCGACGCCGATAAAAACAAAGGATGCTATTGTCGGTGTTTTATACGGCATCGTCAATTTTTCCGGATTCAGCGATAAATTCATTAATCCTGTCCGGATCGGCAGAAGCGGATATGCCTATGTCGCCAATCGGGAAGGGCTTGTATTGGCGTACCCCGACAAGCGCATGATTTTAAAGCTCGATATTCGTTCTCATGCTTTCGGCAAAGACATGCTGTTCAGAAAAAACGGTCTGATCCGGTATCAATTTGAGGGCATTGAAAAAATAGTGGCATTTGATACCGATGCATCCACCGGATGGGTATTCGCGGTTACCGCGCCGGTGGATGACATCTTTATGCCGGCCAATCATGTCCGTGACATTTTATTTGCATCCGGTGCAGTGATGGTGGCAGTGATGTGTGCACTTATCGGTATGATGCTGTCGCGATTTATCTGCACACCATTAAGCAGCATTACCGGCATGTTGATGGACAGCGCCTGTCAGGTGGCTTCGGCTGCGGGTCAGACAGCCGCATCCAGTCAGGCGTTGTCCGAGGGGGCATCGGAGCAGGCGGCTTCCATTGAAGAGACTTCTTCGTCCATGGAAGAAATGTCCAGCATGACACGGTTGAATGCCGAAAATTCGCATAGCGCCGAACGCCTGATGCAGCAGGCGTCATCTGCCGTCGCAGACGCCGGCAACGCCATGATGCAATTGACAGAATCCATGAAAGCGATATCATCTGCAAGTATGGAAACGTCCAAAATTATAAAGACGATAGATGAAATTGCCTTCCAGACCAATTTGCTGGCGCTGAATGCGGCGGTTGAGGCGGCGCGCGCCGGCCAGTCGGGCGCCGGTTTTGCCGTTGTCGCCGACGAAGTCCGGAACCTGTCGTTGCGGGCTGCCGCCGCTGCTCAAAACACTTCCGAGTTGATCGAAGAAACCATTCAGCGAGTTGGTGACGGCATTCGGGTGGTTTCGCAGCTCGATCAGACGTTTTCAACGGTAATCCGGACGACAAAAGAAGTCGAACAACTGATTACCGATATATCGTCAGCGTCAGCCGAGCAGTCCCGGGGGATCGAACAGTTGAGCGCCGTACTTCTGGAAATGGATCACGTGACGCAGAATACCGCGGCCAATGCTGAAGAAACCGCCGGTGCTTCAGAACAGATGAGCGATCAGTCTGAACATATGCGTCAGATGGTTGCCGATTTGGATGCCCTGACCAACGGAGCTTCTGTAAAGTTGAAAAACCTGACTTCCGGAAAGGATTACAATGTCGGTTCGGATTTGGAGACCGATTTCATTACATGTCATAATCAGAGATTGGCAAGAGATGTTCAGTTGCCGGCATTGCCGTTTTGAATACGTGTCAGAGTCCTGTATTGACATACAGACTGTCCTTCGTTACAAACATCTAATCTTCTCTGCAGGTAACCATCCTCTTCCGCTGGGGGAGGGGTGCTTACTCCTGCGGAGAGAAAAATGCTGGGGGAAACAAACAGGAAGCGCCAATGAATATCATAACACAACGCTGTTCACGGTCTTTACCCCCCGGTCGGTATCTCTCATGAAAGGTGTGTCATGAATACAGCCAAAATCCTCGTGGTGGATGACGAAGAAGATATCCAGGAACTGGTCAGATATAACCTGGTAGCGGAAGGTTACGGAGTTCAGTGCGCAGGGTCTGGTGAAGAAGCTATCCGCCGGATTCGTTCCGAACCGGTCGATCTGGTAGTGCTGGATCTTATGCTGCCTAAAATGAACGGTGTGGAAGTGGCCAGGTTGTTGCGGTCGGATGTTAAAACCAGCCGGATTTCCATTATTATGCTGACGGCCAGAAGCGAAGAGCCGGATGTTATTTCAGGGTTGCAGCTTGCAGACGATTATGTCACCAAACCGTTCAGCCCCCGAATTTTGACGGCGCGCATCCAGGCGGTTCTCAGGCGTAAAAGCGATCCGGCCGAGACGGACGGTATTTCCCGCGGGGATATCCGGATCGATCCTAACCGCCGCCGGGTTGAAGTGGCCGGAAGCGCCGTCGAGCTGTCTTTTTCGGAGTTTCAGATTCTCGTGATGCTGAGCCGCCGGCCCGGATGGGTGTTCACCCGATCTCAGATTGTGGATGCGGTTCGCGGCGACAACTATCCGGTCACAGAACGCAGCGTGGATGTCCAGATCGTCGGCCTTCGCAAAAAATTGGGAGAATGCGGACATTATATCGAAACGGTGCGCAGTGTGGGCTATCGCTTTAAGGAGGATACTTGAAAAAACATTACCCCTTGTTCTGGAAACTGTATCCGCCCTTTCTGCTGCTGGTGCTGGTGCCGATTCTGCTGGTGAGCGAATATGCCGATGTCGTGATGCGCCGTTTTTTCCTGGAACAGACGGCCGTCAATCTCAAAGTAAGGGCGAATCTCCTGAAAGATCAGGTTATCCACTTTATTCAGATCGGGGATGACGACGGCATTGACAAGCTGTGCAAGCAGGCGGGAAAATCGTCTGAAACCCGGTTTACGGTCATTGCTCTCACGGGGAAGGTGCTGGGAGATTCAGAAGTCAGTCCGCACGATATGGAAAATCATTCCGGCAGACCCGAAGTCTTGCGGGCGCTGGATTCCGGCGCACCTTCTATGGTCACACGGGACAGCGCCACCCTTCACCAGACGATGATGTATCTGGCCATTCCGATGAACGCTGACGGCAAACCCGTGGGCGTATTGCGTACCTCTCTAAATATTACAACTGTTTATAATCAACTGTATCATATGCGACGCAGCGTATTTCTGGGGGTCTTGATAACAGCGCTTCTGGCAACCGCGGTGGCGCTGCTGTTTTCCCGCCGCGTCAGTTATCCGCTGGAAAAAATCCGTGAAGGCGCGGAACATTTTGCCGGGGGAGAACTGTCGTATCGTCTGCCGGTCTTTGCGTCATCCGAAACGGAATCTCTGGCAAGAACCATGAACGATATGGCGGCCAGCCTCGATGAAAGAATGCAGACGATCATCGGCCAGCGAAACGAAATCGAGGCCGTTCTTTCCAGCATGGCCGAAGGGGTCGTGGCGCTGAATCTGGATGAAGTCATTATCAGCGTGAACCAGATGGCGGCCCTGATATTTCACAGCCAGCCGTCGGAGCTTTTAAATCGCAGCGTTCAGGAAGCTATCCGCAATCCTGATTTCCACCGGTTTGTACGGTTGGCGCTTCAGGACGAAAACCCGCATGAAGCGGACATGTCTTTTTTTATCCGGGATGAGATGATTCTCAACATCCGGTGTACACCGCTGCGCAGCGCCAGGGGAGATCGCATTGGGATACTGATTGTTTTAAACGATGTAACCCGTCTGCGGCAACTGGAAAACATGCGCCGCAGCTTTGCTTCCAATGTATCCCATGAAATCAGAACGCCGCTGACCGCCATCAAGGGGTTTGCGGAAACCCTGAAATCCGGTGCGCTGAATCATCCGCAGGAAGCCGCCCGGTTTGTGGACATTATTGAAAATCACGCCAACCGTCTGATCGCTATTGTCGAAGACATCATGAATCTATCCGCCATCGAGCAGAAAGGCGAAAAGAAGCAGATCGCATTGGCGGCATGCCGACTCGAGCCGTTACTGGTTTCTGCAATGCAGACCTGTCGTCAAAAGGCGGATGAAAAAAAAATCGAATGTCAGTACTCCTGCGATCCGGAGATTCACGTCAATATCAACGCCAGATTGATGGAACAGGCGTTTGTGAATCTTCTGGACAACGCCATCAAATACAGTGAATCCGGAAATCGTGTTGACATTTGTGCAGATGCGTCATCTACTGAAACGACCATTGCCTTCCACGATGAGGGCATGGGAATTCCGGCCGAACATTTGCCGCGTCTGTTTGAACGGTTTTACCGTGTGGATGAATCCCGAAGCCGTAAACTGGGCGGAACAGGATTGGGGCTTGCCATTGTCAAACATATTGTTGCTGCACATGGGGGACATGTAACGGTCGAGAGTACGCCCGGAAAAGGCAGCGTGTTTATCATTCATCTGCCTGTTAAGGTGTGATGATGCGCCGATGCCGGCATTCATCATTTCTCGTTTGATTTTTTAACCGTTTTCTAACAAACTAAGAATAACATTGTTTATTCGGCAGAGCTGCGGCAGTGCATTTTGCGCGTCAACAGCGATACGCAGCCGTCAACAGAGGACAATAATGACTGAAACCGTCAAGATCAGCGCCCGAAACGTCAATTTCTATTATGGCGATTCACAGGCGCTGTATAATATTTCCATTGATTTCAAACCATCTCAGGTAACCGCGCTGATCGGCCCTTCCGGCTGTGGCAAGAGCACATTTCTGCGCTGTCTGAATCGGATGAACGATCTGATTCCCTCAAGCCGGGCTGAGGGTCAGATCATACTGGATGATTTCAATATCAACGATCCGGCTGTGGACGTGGTGATGCTCAGGCGCCGTGTGGGCATGGTCTTTCAGAAACCCAATCCTTTTCCTAAAACCGTTTTTGAAAATGTGGCGTACGGATTGCGGGTCAACGGGATAAAAGACAAAACCTTGATTGAAGGCCGTGTTGAAGAAAGTCTGAAAAAAGCAGCGTTGTGGGACGAAATCAAGGACCGCCTTCACGAATCCGCCCTGGGGCTTTCGGGAGGGCAACAGCAGCGGCTCTGTATTGCACGGGCGCTGGCGGTCGAACCCGAAGTGCTTCTGATGGATGAGCCTGCATCCGCACTGGATCCCATTGCCACACAGAAAATTGAAGACCTGATCGGTGAACTTAAACGGCTTTACACTATCATTATTGTTACACACAGCATGCAGCAGGCGGCCAGGGTATCCGATATGACCGCGTTTTTTTACATCGGCAAATTGATTGAAATGGATGAAACAGACACCCTGTTTACCCGTCCCAGACTCAAGCAGACGGAAGACTATATCACCGGCCGTTTTGGCTGATTTTGAGGTATATATGGCAAAACATCTCCAGAGAGAACTGGAAAAAATCAAGAAAAGCATTCTGGGGCTGGGAGCTCTGGTTGAAGATCGGGTACGGCTGGCTATCAGCAGCATTCAGAGCCGGAACGCCGAAGTAGCAGTGCAGATTGACCGGATGGATTATGAAGTCGATGACATGGAGGTCGAAATCGAGGAGGAATGCCTCAAGGTGCTGGCGCTCCATCAGCCTGTGGCGGTGGATCTGCGTTTTCTGGTCAGCGTGATCAAGATCAACAGCGACCTTGAAAGAATTGCCGATGAAGCCGTCAATATTGCCCATCGTATCAAGACAATTTCCAAAGATAAAAACGCGGCGTTTGTTTTCGACTATGCGATGATGGGAGAAAAAGCCCGCGCCATGCTCAAAATGAGTCTGGACGCCCTGGTGCAGCTCGATACGGATATGGCGTTCAAATCATGCCTGATGGATGACGAGGTGGACGCCTATGTCCGTCAGGCCTATGAACAACTGAATCGATCCATTCAGGCGCATCCGGAGCTTTCCGGTATCTACATCAACATGTTTCTGATTTCCCGTCACATCGAGCGGATTGCCGATCACGCCACCAATATCGCCGAAGAAGTCATCTATCTGACAGACGGGGAGATCATCCGGCATGGAAACTATTGAACATTGACGGCTTCGTAAAAAGTCCGCATGCTGCGTTGCGCCGCATCCTTCGTCATTGCAGCGTACCACAAGTACGCTTCATTCCTCAGGATTTGCGCGCCTTGCCTGCG
>LKPX01000082.1 GCA_001443525.1 Desulfobacteraceae bacterium RAAP-1
CAATGATACCAGTGCGCTTAAAGAGCAGCTCATGAATGAGCTGTCTAAGTGGATTGCCGAGAACCACCTCAAGCAGGCAGATGCGGCCGAGATACTGAGAATCTCTCGTCCGCGTGTTTCCGATGTGGTGAATAAGAAAGTTTGTAACTTTACCATCGACGCTCTGGTGGATATGCTGAGCCGGGTCGGTAAGCCGGTCCGGCTTGCGATCGGATAGATAATAAGAGTAGAATGACTTTTCGGATTGAAAAGCAGGTATGGCGTCTTCTGCTTTTGACATTTCATGTAAAAGAAGTTAAGAGCGAACGTCGAATAAGGCTTTAAATACAAACTGCAGGAGGCTCCATGTATAACGTTTTTGCAGATATCGCTGTCAGCGTTACCGATTTTGCAGTTCAGATATCCGGCTGTTTTATCGCGTTGATGATGATGTGATATTCGTGATGGTGTATTAAATGCTTTCCTGAATCAGTGGCACTATAATTGCTTGTGAGTCGGATATCCATTATTGCTCTTTGAAATTGAATATCATTCGACCGGAAATTATAGCGCATACCGGATCACTTGATGCTATTGTTGACAGATAACTTAACTAACCACTTGGTTTTCAAGTATAACATTGGGTATCATGGTTTACGGTATGCGCTATAGTCAATTGGCCCGGATAAGTTTAGAAATAATGCATTTCTGCTTTATTTTCCCGATTTTTGGGAACAGTTCTCCTGTACGGGTTATATCCGTATATCGGAAACTGATGTGCTGAAATAGTTTGCGTTTATGTTTTCAGTGCGCAGAACCGGGCATAAACAGATCTGAAAAGGCAGGCACATGGATTGAGCTTGCGAACCATTTTCGCGATGAATGGATGATTCTGCCGGCTACATAAATCAGGTCCAGGATTACGCTTCGAATCCGGCGACGGGTTGCCTTTTTCCTGTAGGACGGTTTCAAAGTGATATTGCCATTATCCTCTCTTAGGCTTTCCTGGCCGCAAAGCCTAAGAAGATTGTAGCCCAGCATTCCCAGAAGAAGAACCAGGGCATTGCTTTTGAAATATTTGCTCGGCAATCGCTCCAGGTCCATATCTGTCTTCAACTCAGAGTGGAACTGCTCACTGGCGCCGTGGTCATGATACAGATCAATCACCTCGTCTGTTGTCAGATTCAGATTGACCCAGTAGGTATCTGCAGATACCTCTGGAAAAAGCAGAGACTGACCTTTTTGGGTTGTTCGTACGGTGGCTTCATAACATATCGGACAAGGCAGCGGGGTCCCATCTAAACCGGTAGTTGTTATTCCTCTCCATTGATTTTTGCCCTCACGGCATGGGATGGATTTTCCGTTTTCTCTGGCAAATTTCAGCCAGTCATTGGGATTAGTTTTTCGCAAATTCCGTTTGATGATAAACGCAACACCGTTATTGACACAACACTCGATATTGTCCATAGAATCGTTTCCGGAATCCAGACGAACCAGAATCGGTTGGTCTGTAATACGTTTTGAAAGCAGGATAGACTGGTTTAAAAACTCGGGGGTGTTTTTCTGGCAGTGCTGTTTTCCCTCTCGAAATTCTAAATTGACCAAATAACCTTCTTGCCCAAGGTATGAAAAGATGGGAGCAAAGCCATCATTGCCTTTATAGGTTCTGGATACCCCTTCTTTCTGCGTCTTCTCGTTGTTAAAGGGGCTGACGTCGATATCCAGGGGAATGAAGTTACCGCAACTGGTATGTATGGGGGATATGGCAGGAGCGGTTTTTCGTATCAGATCGGCTGATTCTTCCTTGATAATGGTATCGAATGAATCACCGACCATGTCGATTCGTTGTCGGATTGACGGGCTGGATGGGCAAGTCTCCAGTCCAAGACTATCCGAAAAAAACGGGTTTTTCCGCAACGGCTCAATGGCATCGTAGTCTGGTTTTCCCAAGCAAATGAGACCGGTCATTGCAAAAATGATATCGGCATTTGATATTTTGGGGTGGGCGCATTCGTTCAAAACAGTTTCATTGAGTCGCTTGCGCAGTTCAGTTTTTGAAAGAAGCGCTCCTATAAGCGCCAAACCCGAATGACTAGAGAGACTTTCGTCTCCTTGTTTGATGATGAATTGTGTCAGCATGTGCCTGCACCTCCCGAGTGATCGTTATGGTGCAAGTATATATCATAATGTCAATATTAATTCAATATGTTATATAACATTAATATAAGATGTATGCCACGGATTCAGGTCAAAGCTATAAATGAAAACATCCAGTTTACATGTGATCGCTTCCATAGATCGGCTCAGCGGTGGCTTGGGACCGTTTGTTTGCGGTTTGTGCAGCGCCATGGCGGAACAAGATCATGATGTTACTCTTCTGACCGGGCAAATATATCCGGAACAAACCACTTTCTACGATGAGCGTGTGCGGTTCCAGATGGTAAAATCGTCATGCCCGCGTGCCATGCAACTGGGATTCAGATCGGGACTGAAGGATCTCCTGGCAACGGAAACTTTTCATGTGCTTCATTCACACAGCATCTGGCTGCCTTGCGGGCATCATGCATCTGTAGCCGCGCACCGGTTTAAATTGCCATTTGTCATCTCCACGCATGGTTGCCTTGAACCTTTTGCATTGAATTATCGTGGCTGGAAAAAAACAATCGCATTGAAACTTTATCAACAGCACGATTTCAAAAAAGCAGACGGATTTCATGCCACTGCTCTTCAGGAAGCGGAGAATCTAAGAGACTTTGGAATTCGAAAGCCCATAGCGGTTATCCCCATTGGTGTTGCCTTGCCTGAAATTGGTGAAAAGAGAAAACAGGGGGAGGCGGATCGGGCCAGAACGGCTTTGTTTTTGTCTCGGATTCATCCCGTAAAAGGAATACTCAAGCTTCTGGAGGTCTGGGCAGCGTTGCGTCCGATATCCTGGCATTTAGTGATAGCCGGAAACGATGACCAGGATCATCTTCAGGAAGTTATGAAAAAAATCCGAAGACTTGGGCTTGATGGCCAGGTAAGTTACATTGGTTCTGTGTTCGGAAGTGAGAAAGATCGGCTTTTTCGTGAGGCGGATTTATTCATTCTGCCCAGTTATTCTGAAAACTTCGGCATTGTTGTTGCCGAAGCCCTCTCATATGGGGTGCCGGTAATTACGACAGACGGCACACCATGGACTGATCTGCGGGATTATAATTGCGGTTGGTACATCGGCACAGATAAGGAAAGTTTGGCTGCTGCCCTGGAAGAAGCCTTGGCTTTGTCTGACGGTTCGCTGCGGGAAAAAGGCGGCAGAGGTCGTACCCTGATTGAAAGCAAATATCAATGGGCATCTATCGCACGGGATATGAACCTGTTCTATCTATGGCTGCGGGGCTATGGCGTCAAGCCTGATTTTGTTGTGACATAATTGGCGATGCAGCTCCGTATAGCTGGTGCTGCAATCAAGGGGAAAATAGACGAAAATGTGTGAGGGTGGGTAGAACAAATTAACCGCAAGATGTAAAGCGCGAATAGAAAGATATGGTGAAAAACACCTTTTTGATCTTGGTGATGGTACCAATAACTGCAAAATGGCAGGTAACGAATGTTCAAAGACAAAACGCTGCTAATTACCGGCGGGACCGGCACGTTCGGCAATGCCGTTCTCAAAAGGTTTCTGAATACGAATATCGCTGAAATCCGTATTTTTTCGCGTGATGAGAAAAAACAGGAAGATATGCGAACCACGCTGAAAAACCCGAAAGTGCGTTTTTATATCGGCGACGTCCGGCTGCAGGACAGCATTCTGCCCGCCATGCAGGGGGTAGATTATGTGTTTCATGCTGCGGCGTTAAAGCAGGTGCCTTCCTGCGAATTCTTTCCTATCGAGGCGCTGCGCACCAATGCGCTGGGCGCGGAAAACGTGATGAACGCGGCAATGGCCTGCCACGTGAAAAACATGATCGTGCTGAGTACGGATAAGGCGGTTTATCCCATCAATGCGATGGGCATATCCAAGGCCATGATGGAAAAGCTGATGGTTGCAAAGGCAAGGATGTATGGGAATAATGGCATAATATTCTGCGGAACCCGGTACGGCAATGTCATGGCCAGTAGGGGGTCGGTGATACCGCTTTTTATCCAGCAGATTCAGTCCGGACAACCGATGACCGTAACCGACCCGAACATGACCCGGTTCATGATGACCATCGAGGATGCGGTGGATCTGGTGGTGTATGCATTTATCCATGGAAACCCCGGAGATGTTTTTGTGCAGAAGGCGCCGGCAGCCACGATCGAAACGTTGGCATTGGCATTGAAGAAGCTGATGAAGGCCGATAATCCGATACAAACCATCGGTACCCGGCATGGGGAAAAACTGTATGAGACCCTTTTGAACCGGGAAGAGATGGCCAAGGCTGAAGACATGGGGAACTATTACCGGGTGCCGGCGGATTGCCGGGATCTGAATTATGCGTGTTATTTCACCGAAGGAGCTGAGAAGGTTTCGGTGATGCCTGAGTATAATTCCCACAATACGAAGAGGCTGGATGTGGAGGGGATGTGCGAGCTGCTGATGGAGCTGGAGATGGTGCGGGAGGCGATGAAGAAAGATTAACCACAAAATCACAGATCCCCTGCCATTAACCCTCACCTGGTTTCAGAGAAAGTGATTTTTTATACATGGAATGGAGAGCTTGATGTATTCTCGCATTTTGAAACAAATGAAAGAGGCTGTAAGGCTCCGTCAGTACATAGTTACGCTCCATGCTGTAGAGGAAATGGATGACGACGATTTTTCAATTTTTGATGTTGAGCACTGCATTTTGCATGGAGCGATAACAGAGAGGCAGAAAGAAAAAAAATCTGCAGAATGGAAATATCTGGTTAAAGGTGTTACTTTTAAGGAAAGAGGAATCTGTGTGGTAACCAAAATGAGCATCACCGGAAAACTGGTTATTATCACTGTATATGCAACCTGAGCAAAGGAGAACAATTATGATCTGTGATATTTGTGGAAAAGATCAGGGTGCGGTAAAGCTGGTGACACGGAGCTTTGGAAAAAAAACAAATCTCTTGATTATTGAGGATATCCCCGTTGTTTCGTGTGCTGCGTGTGGCGAGAGCTACATGACAGCCGAAACACTTCACGAAATCGAGCGCATCAAAATGCATCGGCACAGTTTTGCAGTGAAACGTCCGGTTGAAGTGACCGTTTTTGCTTGATTTTCAGAGAGAATAGTCCCTAAATGTGACGATTTCGTAAAAAGTCCGCATGCTGCGTTGTGCTGCATCCTTCGTCATTGCAGCGTACGACAAGTGCGCTTCATTCCTTGCGGATTTGGATCCGGTTGTCGGCAGTAAAACCGGAAAAAACAGACCCGTGTTGATCATTCAAAATGATATCGGGTCATATGAGCTGATGGAAAAGGTGAATCAGGCGATAAAGAACAGCTTGGCGCTATAGACTTTCAGAAAAATAATTTCGCTGCGTTATCGGTCGGGAATGGCCGAAAAAGGCCTATTCCCTCCCTGCTGCCTTGCGAAATGAATTTTCTGAAAATCTATATAGGGATATCCATGAATATTTTAATAACGGGCTCAAAGGGTTTTGTGGGACAAAATCTGGTGGCGCAGTTGAAACGGCGCGAGGGGCTGGCCCTTTTTGAATATGATCTGGGAAGCGATGCGGCGGTGTTGGGTGAGGGTCTGCGGCAGGCGGATGTGATCTTTCATCTGGCAGGAGTGAACCGGCCAAAAAATGAGGCGGAATTTCATATCGGGAATACGGGGTCCACGGAAGAGATATGTAGCAGGCTGAGGGAGCTGGATCGTCGGTCCAGGATTGTTCTGGCGTCCTCCATTCAGGCGGAGCTGGACAATCCTTATGGGGTCAGCAAGCGAAATGCCGAGGAGGTGCTGCGGCGGTTTGCAGAGGAGTCGGGTGCGGCATGCGTGGTGTATCGGTTCAAGAACCTGTTCGGGAAATGGTGCCGGCCCAATTACAACTCGGTGACGGCCACGTTTTGTCACAATATCGCCCATGATCTGCCGATTCAGATATCCGATCCGGCGAATGAACTGGAGCTGACCTATATTGATGATGTGGTGGCGGCCTTTAGCAGGGAGCTGGACGGGGCGGGGGAGACGGGGTTTCGTTTCGCGGGGGAATTGCCGTCGTATCGGGTGAGTCTGGGGGAACTGGCGGAAACGATTCAGTCGTTTCGGGATGTGCGCACCAGCCTGTTCCTGCCGGATTTTTCACAGCCGTTTATCCGGGCGTTGTATGCCACATATCTATCGTATCTGGCGGAAGATAATTTCGGTTATTCTTTGAAGCAGTTCAGCGATGAACGGGGGGAACTGGCGGAATTGCTGAAATCGCCACATGCGGGCCAGATATTCGTGTCTCGGACGCGGCCGGGAATTACCCGGGGAAATCATTACCACGACAGCAAGGTGGAAAAATTTGTGGTGCTGGAAGGTGATGCGGTGATCCGGTTCCGGCATATATCGGGCGATAAGGTGATTGAATATCCGGTTAGCGGACGGGAGTTCAGGGTGGTGGACATTCCGCCGGGATATACGCATGCGATTGAAAATGTGGGGATGGCGGATATGGTGGTGCTGTTCTGGGCAAGCGATGTGTTTGATTCTGACTATCCCGATACGTTCTGGTTGGATGTAAAGAATCCACCACAAAGAACACAAAGACCGATACGAAGAGGCTGGATGTAGACGGAATGTGCGAGCTGCTGATGAAGCTGAATATTGTGCGGGAGGCAATGAAGAAAGGATTAACGCAAAGGCGCAAAGAAAGAATGAACCACGAAGAACACGAAGGACACGAAGAGTTTAAAGAGAGATTCTCTGGTGTTCGGGGGCAATTTCATGCCGAAACCAAAAACAAGTCGCATTCTTGAACGTGAACGATTTGAACTGTCTGCAAAGTCGGGTGGCGGAATTTTGCAGTATGAGGTGTGGGGATATCAGGAGAAAGGTAAAACGATTGTAACCCGTTATAACCTCACCTATATCAATCCAACAATTTATGCTGGAGACAATGGACGGGTGCTGGGTTATGACAATGCGCATGGGCATCATCACCGGCATTACATGGGGAGCGTTGAACCGTTTGAATTCGAATCATATACTTCTGTTCTGGACAAATTCCAGGAAGAATGGCAGGATTTGATTAAAAGAAAGCAGGAGAAGCGACCATGACGACGTTATTAATTCGTACAGATAGTGTGGACAATTTTTTTGCAAGGGCCAGGGATGCGGCGCGGAAAGCGGACTGTGGCGATAATTTTCATGAAAAAATGACGATAACCTTTGAAGATCCGCAGCAGATGTTTATGGTGCTGTCCGTCGCTCGTCGCCGAATCATGATTGAGGTGATGAAAAAACCGCAGACTATCAGAGACCTTGTCCACAATCTGAATCGAAACCGTTCAACCATTGTTAAGGATATTCGTTTCTTGGAACAAAAAGGGTTATTGATATGCCAGAAGTCGTCAGTCGAAAACAATGCCGGGGAAAAAATTATAAAATCTGTCGCTCCAAGGATCGAATTGTTTGCAATGCTTGGATAGAGATCAAATTCCTTTTTCCCTGTCAAATATCTGAAAGACGGCATCCAGCGGATGGTTTTATAATCCCTTTTTTTCTTCGTGTTCTTCGTGGTGAAATTTTATGAAAATCATGACCGTTATTGGTACTCGGCCGGAGACTATCCGCCTTTCCCGCGTCATGTCCGCCCTGGATCGCTATATGACCCAGATCATCGTACATACCGGCCAGAACTACGATTACGAGCTAAACCAGGTGTTCTTCGATGACCTGGAACTCCGGAAACCCGATTATTTTCTGGAGGCTGCCGAAAAGACCGCCTGTGAAACTGTCGGCCTGATCATTGCGAGGGTGGATGAGGTGCTGGCCAAGGAGTCGCCAGACGCCCTTCTGGTGCTGGGCGATACCAACAGTTGCCTGGCCGCCTACCCGGCCAAACGGCGCAAGATTCCCGTCTTTCACATGGAAGCCGGGAATCGCTGCTTTGATCAGAGGGTGCCGGAGGAAATCAACCGCAAGATCATCGATCACATCAGCGACATCAATATGCCTTACAGCGACATTGCAAGGGAATATCTACTGCGGGAAGGCTTTCCGCCGGAGCGGATCATCAAGACCGGTAGCCCTATGTATGAGGTGCTGCATCACTATATGCCGAAGTTCGAGTCATCGGATATTCTGAAACGTCTGAAGCTTGAATCTCAGAGATATTTCGTGGTGAGTTGTCACCGGGAAGAGAATGTGGATTCAGAAGCTAACTTCAAGGGGCTGATCGCCATTTTAAACGGACTGGCGGACGGTGGCCGGCGGGTGATTGTTACCACCCATCCGAGGACCCGGAAACGAATGGAAGAAGAAGGCGTTGTGTTGCCGGCGCTTGTGGAGCTTCATAAGCCTTTCGGGCTGAGCGATTATATTAAGCTCCAGATGAATGCATCAGCCGTGCTGTCCGACAGTGGCACCATCACCGAAGAATCCTCTATTTTGAATTTTCCCGCTCTCAATATCCGCCAGGCCCATGAACGGCCCGAAGGCATGGAGGAAGGGGCCGTGATGATGGTGGGGCTGAGCTGGCAGCGGGTAAAGGAAGGGCTTGCTATTCTGGAAACCCAGGCCCGGGGGGCGGAAAGAAATCTGCGGATGGTCGCGGATTACCAGATGCCCAATGTGTCTGAAAAAGTGGCCCGGATTATTTTGAGCTACACGGATTACGTGAACCGGGTGGTGTGGCATAAAATTTGATCAGAATATAATTCACCACGAAGAACACGAAGGGCACGAAGATAAATGACAATGGGAAATCAACCCCTGAAGGCATCCGGATGTAATTCAATCCTTTTTCCCCGACTATTCTTCTTTCCCTTCGTGTCCTTCGTGGTGTTATTTCTCCCCTGCATGATACACTATCTGCCATGAAAATCCTGTTTCTTACCCAGTGGTTTCAGCCAGAAAACTTTTTCAAGGGGCTGCCGTTCGCCAAAGCCCTGCAGGCCAGAGGGCATGACGTTGAAGTGTTGACTGGCTTTCCCAACTATCCCGGCGGCCATGTTTATCCGGGATATCGGGTAAGGTGCTACCAGCGGGAATGGATGGATGGAATTGTCGTGCATCGCGTCCCGCTTTACCCCAGTCACGACAAATCGGCGCTTCGGCGCATTGTCAATTACCTGAGTTTCGCAGTGTCCAGTTTTCTTTATGTCCCTTTTTTGATCAAAAAGCCGGATGTGATTTATGTTTACAACCTGATCACCCTGGGGCCGACAGCCTTCTTGTTGCGGTCTCTTTCCGGTGCAGGTATTCTTATCGACGTGCAGGATCTCTGGCCGGAATCCGTTTCCAGTTCTAGAATGCTGAATCACCCATTGGCGCTCAATGTCTTGGGGCTTATTTGCAATCGGATATATCGCACATTTGACCGGGTGACCGTGCTGTCACCCGGTTTCAGAGAAGAAATGATCAAACGCGGTGTGAAGCCTGAAAAAACGGAAGTAATATACAACTGGTGTGATGAAACGGCCATTGTATCTGAAGGAACTTGGGCCAACTCGGTAAAACCGCGTGAATTGGACGGAAAGCTGGTAGTGCTGTTTGCCGGTGCGATGGGAACGGCCCAAGGTATAAATACGGTTCTGGACTGCGCAGAATTATGCACTCATCGATTGCCGGAAGTTCAGTTCGTTTTCATCGGCGGTGGTGTCGAGCGCCCGCGACTTGTACAGCGTGCTAGGGATATGAGGCTTTCAAATGTTTCTTTTCTGCCGCAGCGTCCGATGGGTGAGATGGCGGAAATCTTTACAATAGCCGATGTGCTGCTTGTCCATCTGAAAGACGAGCCTTTGTTTCGCATTACCATTCCGTCCAAAACACAGGCATATCTTTATGTCGGAAAGCCTATCATCATGGCCATGCGCGGTGATTCCGCCCAACTGGTGAGAGCAGCCGGAGCGGGCGTGATCTGTACACCCGGCGATCCTGCCGCACTTTTGGGGGCGATCGTGCGACTGCGCAACATGTCGGCACCAGAACGCAGACGGATGGGAGAAGCAGGTCGTCGCTATTACCTGAACCATCTGGCGTTCAGGCATGGCGTCGATCGCTTCGAAAGCATCATGTTGACACTTCGGCGTAAGAGAATATGAAACGTATCTTCGGCACCGTTGTTTCCGGTGCGGTGTTCATTGCGTTGGCGCCGCTGGTATGGACGCTCGTGATCATGATTCGTTTGACGTAAGGGCCGCCAGTTTTTTTCCGGCAGATCCGGCCGGGGAAAGACGGTCTGGCGTTTGGTGCGGAAAGAGTGGCTTCGCATATAAACGATTTCACGCTGCGAACGCAGTGATATAATATAAGGAAATATGGTGATGAATTTTTATACGACGGTTTTAAGAAGAAGTGGCCCATATTGGGTCGTTTTATGCTTAGAAAATGGAATTGTAGGTCAGGGATATACAAAGGATATCGCTATCGGTAAGCTGAGAGACGCGATTGCCTCAATTGAAGCAATTCGAAAGGATGATAGCGATATTTATTCCGAGCCTCTTTCAATAAAGGAGTTGCATGAATTCCTGACTGTGGAAGGGATAGAAGAATTATCAGAACCATTGGAAATGAGAGACTTGTATGCTTAAAAATATGCCGTCATTGAAAGCAAGGCAGCTCATTCGTTTGATAGAATCAAGGGGGTGTGAATTCTATAGAGAAGGAAAGGGTGACCACAAGCTATATGTTCGGCATACTGATGGAAAGAAAGGCGGATAACCCCATAGCGTTTGCGGATGCATTGGAAAAAATGGCGGATCATCCGGCACTGACCCAACAAATGGGGCGAAATGTCCGGATTATGGCCACAGAACAATTTGATCGAACTATTTTATCAAATCAGTTTGTTGAGTTCCTGGAACAAACTTTTGTTCGTGCAAAGAAGTAAATCCGCGAAGATAGAAAAACACCTTGATAAAACGAATTTTTGATATCACGATTGCCGGCATGTCATTCATTATCCTTTCCCCGCTGGTATGGATTATTGCCTTGTTGATTCGCATAACGCAGGGAAAGCAGGTCTTTTTTAGACAGATACGGCCTGGAAGGGGTGGAAGGCCATTTGGGATTATCAAGTTCTGCACCATGACCAATGCCCGCGACGCGGCGGGGTGTTTGCTGTCGGATGCGGAGCGATTGACGCGGATCGGCCGGTTTTTGCGCAGCACCAGTTTGGATGAGCTGCCGGAGTTGTGGAATGTGCTCAAGGGCGATATGAGTATCGTAGGCCCGAGGCCGCTGTTGATGCAGTATCTGGACAGATACACCCAGCAGCAGGCCCGGCGGCATGAGGTGAAGCCGGGGATTACGGGCTGGGCGCAGGTGAATGGGCGTAATGCGATATCGTGGGAGGAAAAGTTCAGGCTGGATGTGTGGTATGTGGATCACTGGACTTTGGCGCTGGATTTACGGATTATATTGATGACGGTATTGAAGGTGATGCGGCGGGAGGGGATATCGGCCGTGGGGGATGCGACGATGCCGGAGTTTTTTGGGAAAATGTGAAGATTAGAAGATGGGAAGTTAGGCGATTGAGATCAGGGGACCGCTTCAGCATTCCATATCTCATTTTGATAAACTCTCGGGTTGGGTTAATGAAACCTATCATTGCCAGTGGCATATCCAAGGCCATGATGGAAAAGATGATGATTTTAAAAGCACGAATGTACGGGAACAGTGGAACCATTTTCTGTGGAACCCGGTACGGCAATGTCATGGCCAGTCGGGGATCGGTGATACTGGAGTTCCTTCCTGTGTTGACTCAAACGATATAACTGTTATATTAATATGTGTGGGAATCTTTATGAGATTTAAATTCGACCACCGGAAGAGTAAAAAGCTGAAAACCGATCCCAAACGAAAGATTGGGTTTACAGAAGTACAGGAGATATGGAATCATCCTCATTATGTGGACTTCCGGTCGGATGACCCGGAACAGTTCCGTGCTATTGGTTGGGTGAAAGGGCAACTTTTTTCAGCCATATATGAAATCCGGGAAGATGAGGAAGGAGAATATTATCATCTTGTTACGCTTTGGAAATCAACCAGGCAGGAGGAAATTTTATATGAAGAACACAGCTAAAAAAATCAGTCCGTCAGCCGACGAAATTGCTGAAAAAGCCATGAGAGGGGAGGATGTATCTCTGTTTTTTACAAATACAGGTGAAATGAAACCGGCAATTCAGAGAGTGAATGTTGATTTTGGGGTTGATATGCTAAAGGAACTTGATGCCATTGCCAAGGAATTAAATATCAGCCGCCAGGCTGTTATAAAAACCTACCTGCGCCAATCCATGAACCTGCATTATTTGGCTCGCAGGGGTATGGGGTCAAACATTGAGTTGTGATCCGGTGATTGTTCCAATTCACATCCAAACGCCATCTGCGTTGACTGCACAGGGCGGTGGATTGTGACGGAAGCATTCCTGGAAGATGGGTTGCAATGATCAAAAACCGGTATGGAAAACGGATATTCGACCTGGTGTGGACCGTTCCGGGCGTTTTGGTGATTTCGCCCGTGCTGCTCCTCATCGAGTTCTTGGTAAAAACCAGGCTGGGCAACCCCGTCCTTTTCAAACAGACCCGCCCCGGTCTGAACGGAACGCCGTTTGCGCTATATAAATTCCGCACCATGACCGATGCCAGGGATGAAAAGGGGCGCCTGCTGCCGGATGCCGAGCGGTTGACGCGGATCGGGCGGTTTTTGCGAAGCACCAGCCTGGATGAGCTGCCGGAGCTGATCAATGTGCTGAAGGGGGAGATGAGCATTGTGGGACCGCGGCCGCTTCTGATGCAGTATTTGGACAGGTACACGCCGGAGCAGGCCAGGCGGCATGAGGTGAAACCGGGGATTACGGGCTGGGCGCAGGTGAATGGCCGCAATTCCATAAGCTGGGAAGAGAAGTTCCGGCTGGATGTGTGGTATGTGGATAATTGGTCACTGGCGCTGGATCTGCGAATTATCTGGATGACTGCGTTGAAGGTGTTGCGGCGGGAAGGAATATCGGCGGCTGGGGAAGCGACGATGCCGGAATTTTTTGGGAAGATGGGAAATTGAGAAGATGGGAAGTTAGGCAATGGAGAGAAAGCAGGATATCCGGCATTTTCGAGATATGATGGTGTATCGACGGGCGTTTGATGCAGCAACAAGCTGACGGATACCATGCAGGAAGCTTCTGAACCTTCATCAAACGATTGACTTATACCCTAAAAATGGGTATTTTTTTATGCCTTGGCGAGTGGAATTTACATCTAAAGCTGCAAAGATGACGGCAAAGTTGCCGCATCGCATTCAAGAGCGATTAAATGCTTTGCGTAAAGCGATTGAGATCAGTGGGCCGCTTCAGTATTCCATGGCTCATTTCGGTAAACTCTCGGGTTGGGTTAATGAAACCTATCATTGTCATTTGAACAAGGGCAGGCCAACCTATGTTGCCGTTTGGCAGGTAAAAGACCGGGCGGTTTGTCTGGTGGAGGTGATTTATGCTGGAACTCACGAGAAAGCCCCATACTGAGGGCATGGTGTCTTTGACGGTTGTCGTGCCGACAGGTCGAGCTGATGCCGTGACAATGGCCATAAAAGAGGCGCTTGAGCCCAATGTATCCGCGGATTCGGTCTTTCCGGATTCCAGTCCCGGAAAAGTGTTGCGCGGTGCGCGGGGATTGAAGGAGATGACGCAGAGGCAACTGGCAAAACTTGCAGGTATGCGGTCTGCGCATATTTCCGATATGGAAAATGGCCGCCGGCCCATCAGTCGGGAGATGGCCAGAAAGCTTGGGCGTATCCTTGATTTCCCCTATAAAGCTTTTTTATAACAGTTCAAGAACTGGATCAGGAATACGAGACAATTATATCAATGCCCAACTCGGTGGAGCGTCAAGCTGCAAAATTCTGCTTCTGAACCGGTGATCTTCTCAACTTCCCAACTTCTTGGCACAAACGCATGAGGAAATTGGATGCAACAAATAGCAATATACGGCGCCGGCGGATTCGCCCGGGAAGTGGCGTGGCAGGGGGTCGGGAATGATTAAGATGCTTTTTTCATCTGCCGGCAGGCGGGTTGCCTTGATGAACACGTTCCGGAATGCCGCAAAAGCTCTGGGGTTGGACATCACGGTTATTGCCGTTGATATGGACCCATCCTGGAGCCCGGCTTGCCAGGCAGCGGATATTGCCTGTAGAGTGGATCGCTGCACATCGGATGCATTCATTCCACAGATGATGGAGATATGCCGAAAGCACCAAGTCAACCTGATTGTTCCGACGATTGATACGGAGCTGATGGTGTTTGCCGAAAACAGGGGCTTGTTTGCTGAAATCGGAACAGTTATTCATGTTGGTGATCCTGAATTTGTCGCCATTGCCAGAGACAAGGGGACTACGGCCCGGGTGCTGGCCGGTAATCAAATTCCCGTGCCTGAAAGCTGGCAAATCCAAAATATTCTGAAGAAGACCTGTAAGATACCCTTTCCTGTTTTGATCAAACCCAGAGACGGCTCTTGCAGCAAGGGGATTGCCGTTGTTTCAGATGTTGAAGAGCTGGTTGAAAAAACAATCAACCCGGAAGACTGGCTGGCGCAGGAGATATGCACTGGTCAGGAATATACCATCAACTGCTTTTATGACCGGTCCGGGCGCTGCGTGTCCTGTGTGCCCCATGTTCGCAGGTTTGTCCGAGACGGGGAAGTCTGTTTTGCTCAGACGGAACGGGTACCTGAATTTACGGCAATTGCCCATCAATTCTCCCGTGTGTTCAAAGGGATTCGGGGCTGCATCTGTTTTCAGGGCTTTAGGCAGAAGGACGGGAGCGTACGGGTATTTGAAATCAATGCCCGCTTTGGCGGCGGCTATCCGATTTGCGACAGGGCCGGCGGCACCTTTGCCAGATGGCTGCTCCAGGAAGTGATGGGGCAGCAGCCGGACTATCACGACAACTGGCGGGAAGGGGTTCGTATGTTGCGCTATGATGAGGCGGTCTTTACAGAGGGGTGGTTGATCGGTCATGCTGATTGTGCTGGACCTGGATGATACCCTGTATCTGGAACGGGATTATGTGCGCAGCGGTTTTAAGGCGGTTGATGCGTGGCTGGCAACCGAATGCGGCACAAATGGTTTTTTAGAACGGGCATGGCATTATTTTGTATCGGGAAGACGAAACGATATATTCAACCAGGTGCTTCGGGATATTGATCTGGAGGATGATGGAAAGGTTTTAAAAATGCTTGAGGTGTACCGGTCCCATGAACCGGATATTCAACTCCTGCCGGATGCTCTGTCATTTATACGGAATCATGCTTCGACGGAACTGGCCATCATTTCTGATGGCCATTCTGTTTCTCAATGGGCGAAAGTCCGCAGCCTGGGTCTGAAGGAGCGGGTGAAAACCATCATCATCACAAACGATTGGGGTCGAGAGTACTGGAAGCCGCACCCAAGGGCATTTGAAGCGGTGCAGCAGGGGTATTTGCCGGGTGAATGCGTGTACATTGCGGATAATCCATTGAAAGATTTCATTGCACCGGCAGCTTTGGGCTGGATGCCTTCGATACGGATCCGGCGGGCAAGGTCGCTGCATGAGGATATTCCGACCCCTGAAAGCTGTATTGAGGTCGGGACATTGGATGAGGCTGCGATCTTGTTTTGCAAAGGTGCTAAGGGGAGAAACCTGCGAAAGAGAATTTTATGCTTAACTTGACTGCTTGGATGCATCATCATGAAAAAGAGGAGCATTTCACAATTGTTTTCAATGATGCATTCCATTTTAGCGTCTTTGCATGAGGCTTTTTGGGAAAATACCGCTTTATCTGGTTTCGCGGGTCGGCTTTATCCTTTTTTGCGTGCTGTTTCTCGAAGTGTGCTATTTTTCATATATTCTGACCCGTCCGGATTCAGATGTCCGCTCCGATGTTATCCTGGTTTTCATGGGCGCTGAAAAACGGGTTGAAGCCGGATATCAGCTCGCCAATCAGGGGCTGGCGCCCTGCATCGTATTATCTCCTGCAACTGATGCGCTGAGGCGCCACTTCGACAGGAAATATGCCCGGAAGGACACGGTCTCTCATATTCCGGAAAATCAGGCGAGCACGACCTTCGAGAATGCATGGTACACATCCCGCATCATCGAGGCCAATCACTATAAAACCGTCATTTTGGTGACATCGGACTACCATATGCCCAGAAGTCTGGCGCTGCTGCGACTGTTTCTGGCCGGAACGGGCGTGCAGGTCCATGCACATCCGGTGTACGGCCCATCGGGTGCGGTGGCGGTCAACGCCACGTTGCTGAAGCTGGTGTATAACGAGATGGTGAAGTTCTGGGGCAGCCTGTTTGAATATGTCGATTATATGGTATGCGGGAAGACGGCCGAAAAGCCGGTGAAAAAGAGTGCGCTTTCGCTTTTTTTAAGATCGGTGGTGCTCCTGGATGTGAAACCGTCATGGTAGCAATACTTCCGTGAGGATTGCTTCTGCCAAAGATTCAAAGGAATGGAATTCCGCTTTGCGGCTTGAGAAAAGCGGGTGTGAAGAACAACGATGAAACAGATTGCGACAGGAGTTCATGGATGACACAACTGGCATGTGAGGGCGGCTGCCCGGTGCGAAGCGATCCTTTTCCTTTTTGGCCCCACTACGCGCCAGATGAAATAAAAGCCGCGATGCTGCCCCTCAAATCCGGCCGGGTCAACTACTGGACGGGGCAGGAGGGGCGGCAGTTCGAGAAGGAATATGCAGCTTTTGTCGGAACGAAATACGCCGTGGCGGTAATGAACGGCACCGTTGCGCTGGAGGCGGCGCTGGCGGCCCTGGGAATAGCGCCGGGGGATGAAGTGATCACCACCAGCCGCACGTTTATCGCTTCGGCCAGTTGCGTGATCATGCGGGGCGGTATGCCGGTGATGGCGGATGTGGACCCGGTGTCCCAGAACATCACCGCCGATACGATCGCGGCGGTGTTAACGTCTCGAACCCGGGGGATCATTGCGGTTCATCTGGCCGGCTGGCCGTGCGACATGGACCCCATTCTGGCGCTGGCAAGGGAAAAAGGGCTGTGGGTGGTGGAGGATTGCGCCCAGGCGCATGGTGCGGCGTATAAGGGAAGACCCGTGGGGTCCATGGGCGATGTGGCGGCTTTTTCGTTCTGCCAGGACAAGATCATCACCACGGGCGGCGAGGGCGGCATGTTGACCACAAGCAGCCGGGATGTCTGGGAAAAGGTCTGGTCCTACAAAGATCACGGCAAAAGTTATGATGCGGTGTATCACCGGCAAGCCTCGCCGGGGTTCCGGTGGCTGCACGAATCCTTCGGGACCAATTGGCGGATGACCGAGTTTCAAGCCGCCATCGGTCGGGTGCAGCTCCGGAAACTGTCCGAGTGGACAGCCCTGCGCCAGCGAAATGCCGCAATCCTGACAGAGGGGTTTTCGGGGATTTCCGGCCTGAGGGTGACAATTCCACCGCCGGAGATCCGCCACGCCTGGTATAAGTGCTATGTTTTTGTGGAACCGGAGGCGCTGAAGCCAGATTGGTCCCGGGATCGGATCATGGCGGCTGTCTGTGCGGAGGGCATCCCCTGCGGGTCCGGCAGTTGCAGCGAGATTTATCTGGAAAAAGCCTTTGACGGCCATCCTTCAAGGCCAGCAGTGCGTCTGCCCGTGGCGCGGAAATTGGGAGATACCAGTCTGATGTTCCAGGTCCACCCGACTCTGTCACCGGAAGATATGCATGACACGGTTGCGGCGGTGGAGAAGGTGATGGATTGGGCGAGACGGTAGGACGGAAGGCGTAAAAGCGTAAAAAAGGTAGTTAACAATGCTGAATCGTTTCAAAGAAAAAAATTTCTGGCTCGTCATCACAACCGATGCCTTTCTGCTGTGCTGCGCTTATTATTTCGCCCACTGGCTCCGCTTTGATAAAATTCCGCGAAAAGAAATGATGGATTTGCTCAATTCGGTCATTTGGATTGTCACATTGAAGCTGGGGATTTTCTTTTTCATGAATCTGTATGAGGGGATGTGGCGATACACGGGGTTGTCCGATATTCTGAACATTATCAAGGCAAATGTGCTCGCACTTTTACTCATAGCGCTGATTCTGGGCTTCGGCATCCGGTTCCAAGGAATTTCACGAGGGGTCATCCTCATCGATTTTATTCTGTCCACAGGGTTTATATCCGGTTTTCGGATCACGCTGCGCCTGTATTTTCAGGGATATTTCCTGAAAAATAATTCAATCCGGATGTTTCGGAAGATATCTCGGAACATCAAACGGGTTCTAATCGTCGGGGCCGGGGATACCGGAGAGAAATTGCTGCGGGAGATCGATCAAAACCAGAAGCTTGACATCGAGGTGGTAGGCTTTGTGGATGATAATCCTTTCAAACAGCGCCATTCCATTCATGGCGTCCGGGTTCTGGGAAACCGCAACGATATTCCAGGTCTGGTGGTCCAATATCAGGTGGATGAGATCATCATTGCCATTCCAACAGCAACCGCTCAGCAGATACGTCAGGTGGTGAATTGCTGCGAAAGCACGAAAAAGCCTTTCAAGGCTGTGCCGAGCATGGCTGAACTCATCAACGGAGAGGTCTCCATGAGCGCCATCCGGGAAGTACGCTATGAAGATTTGCTGGGAAGAAAACCCGTATGTCTGGAAAATGATGAAATCTGCAGGTACATATCCGGTAATTCCATATTGCGATCAAGATGATTCTAATATCCATGGCCATCCGGTTAAAGACCTCAGCCCATCAGGCATTAGCTCTAATCTTTTTAGTCCACGAGCGGCTTGAGCGATG
>LKPX01000083.1 GCA_001443525.1 Desulfobacteraceae bacterium RAAP-1
ATTTGAAGATGGCTCCAATGGATGGAAAAATTGCTCTTGCCTTCATTGCCGGCCGGAGGAATCGGAAGATTCCGTCTTTTCCATACCGGAAGTTTCCAAGATATTTTCACAAGAATGGGGAGTGCCGACCCGATCTTCAGGTGATTCGAGATCCGGATATATTTCACTTTCGAGAACGGCCAGGCGCTGCGTCAATGCCCGAATTTTCCGTTCCTGATCCGAGCCTTTCAGATCCATAGTCAACATCTTGATCAGAACAAATCCGAGCGCAATTACCAATAACAGGATCGGCGGATAATGAATCCCCAGGAGTTTCCCGATTCGATCAATCAACTTGGGTGCGGCACCGAACGTGATGCTGGCCGCAGCCACCATCAGCCACCAAAAAGCGTGACTGACCATCAGATGGTTTTTTCGGACAAGATAAAAAATGACCACGGCGATTACCGCTCCGATTGAAAGGGATGTCAAGTGGGCGGAGATAATAACCATATTATCCATTCACAGAACGATATCGCGATGACGTCGGAACATCCAATTTTGAAATGCATAAAATTAAAGTAACCGCCATATAGTGGATTACTTTCCACCAGGATGAAAATACCCGCGAATGCCCCGATGTGCGGGCACACATCCGAACAGGAACCTCCCTTACACGAAAACCTGATTTGTAAAGGGCCAGCAATACCCCGATATCCTGATAATCCAGAAGGGCGGTCTCGGCACTCATCACAGCCGCCATGGCGGCCGAATTATAGGCGCGAAAACCGGAAGTCAGATCCTGTATATCGAGACCCGTAATTTTACGAAAAAAAAGCCACGACAATTTCCGGTAGATGCTGCCCCGTTCCGTGCAGGATCCGACAACGACATCCGCATGATCCGACAGCAGCGGTTCGATCAGTTGATCAATGGCACCCGGAAGATGCTGACCGTCCCCATCCATGGTAACGGCAATGTCGTGGTGATGCCGGCAGGCATACCGAATTCCCGTACGGGTCGCCCCCCACGCCCCCAGACGAAACAGCGGCGACAGGACCCTGGCACCTTCCATACGCGCAATGGAAGCGGTTTCATCTGTGCTGACATCATCGATCACCACAATTTCCGCTGCGACAGCACGGCGAACACCCCGAATCACATCCGGAATGTTTGTTTCCTCATTCAAGGCAGGAATCAACACCACCACTTTATGTTTCAATGCTCTTCGACCCATTGATTACAATTCGCCGGCTCCATCACCGATGGCCTATGAACCATATCTTCCCTTTTTGCCTTTGCCCCTCTGTGCCTTTGTGCCTAAGCTTTTAATAATTGATGATATATTAAAATGATCTGTTGCGCAACATGATCGATTTGAAACACCTTTTGAAAACGATTCATGGCGGCATGCCCCATTTTCCGTTTCAGCTCCGGTTGATCAAAAAAATCATTCAGTGTTCGTGTCAGAGCAAGAGGATCTCCCGGCGGAACCCAAAAGCCCGTAACCCCGTCTTCCACCACCCATCCGATGCCGGAGCCGGGGATGTTGCTGGCAACCACCGGCTTGCCGTATCGCATGGCCTCCAGCAGCACCAGTCCGAACGCTTCGGTCCGTTCCACCGACGGCAGACAAAGGCAGTCGCAGGTGGATAGCAGCGCGTGAAGCGCCGATTCCGGCAAAGATCCTTGAAGCGATACGGTATAGGAAATCCCGAGATCATGGATTCGCCTTTTCAGACCGGCTTTGCATTCACCGTCTCCGACGATCAGGATGCGAATCCCTTTTAAATCCTGAGCGGCATCCAGAATAACATCATGGCCCTTGTAATACGTCAAACGCCCGATGATCAGAACCCTTCGATCACGCTGCCCCCACACGGCGTCCGCCCACCGCAGATCCGCATCACCCGGCATTTTCAGACGTTCCGGATTCAAGCCAAGGGGAACGACCCGGCACTTATCCTTATATTCAGACAAGGTGTTGCTGCTGTTCAGATAGGGCTGCGACGTGACGATAATCGACCGTGCGCGCGACAGAAACCGTTTTTCGACTGGCTGGTAAAGCCGATACGCCGGCGCCATTCTCCGGTCGATCATGGACGGCACCACATCCGAGTGCCAATGCACAATCCAGGGCACCGTGCCGGCAACCGGCAAGATGAGCGCCCAGAATGCAGAGGTGTTGGGCAGATGAAAATGCAACAAATCCGGCCGAAACTCTCGAATGGCTTTATTCAGCGCAAAAGGAAACGCCGGGCTGAGGGGTGCATACAAAAGTGTTCCGTAACTTGGAACCCGAAAGATGGGCATGGTTGCATCGAATATCCCTTCATGCCGCTTTCGGACATCATCATGAACCAAGGCCGCTACCGACACGCCGTTTTTTTCGAGAGACGGAAGAAGATCCCCAAGAAAATTTTCAATACCGCCGGCTACCGGAGGAAAATATTTCCCGATATGAAGAATCCGTAGAGACATATTACCGCAATATTATCCGATCCATAGCCCGACAAAGCTCATACAATCAGCACAAAAAACGCTACGCATCTGATATTCAGAAGCCGGAATGATATAAGCAATTGTGAATGTGCCTTATCATCATTTGGACAGGCTTATCGTGATTAGCATAGTCTCTTAAGTTTAGAATTCTGTTACGGTGAAAAATCAAGAATCTTTACCACATTTCATTGTGGCCGCAATAAGGTAAAATATAAAATCTCCAGCTACTGTTACAAATCTACCCAAAAGCACTACAACAATAAGATCTCCATCAGCAACTATTCCCTTCATTAAAAAGAGGAGCACCATTTCTCTGACGCCTGCTCCTGCAGGTGCACCAGGCATAAGCAGTCCGACAAGCCAAGAGAAGACATAGGCACCGCATAATGAAAGCCATGTATATCCAAAAGCAGTAAAAGGTACAGGAGCAATAAGATCAAGTACCTCTATAAATATAATTGACGAAATGGAGAGGAAAAACAAGTAATAGAAAAAACCCCAGACAGCGAACGGTCCGGCAAAACGATGCAAGACAAAAGCCCCGGCACCCGACGCAAGAATAAAAATTACAACGCCTCCTTGCGCTGGCACTACCGGAAGCACCAATGGTAATGCCATCAGGCTCAGCAGTCCACCAGCGGAGGAAATTAGCACCAATTCCCATATAGTCGATTTCGCCAGCGCCCATCCAGATATTCCGGCAGACATCCCTATGGCTTGTCTGCCAGCAAAATGAAATATGTTACCCGGTATATATTTCGCAATCTGTGATAGGCCATAGGTTTTCAGTGCCCACTGCCAAGTAACTTCTACCTTCAAATACATAAGCAATCTTCGCCAAGACAGTGAAAGTAATGGACTGATCAAGCCATAAATCAAAGCATAACCCGCCAATTTGAGCCACATCTCTACATGAAACTGAGCCAATTTGATTTCAGCGCAGCAATTAAGCAAACGCAAGGCAACAAAAACAATGCTTCCCACAGCCAGGATATTTCCAACCCAATTAAGGCTGCGCATAAATGAAGGAGGTATATTGAGTGCTATTTTATCGTCATGCACAATGCTGTCGTCCAAAGAGGTGGAATTCGTACCTCAATCTCATGAAAGTGTTTCGAAAGAAAGCTAACAAAAGTCGACTTTGTCAAATGCTGGATTTAGTCATCGTCATCAATACCACTTCCTTCAATGCTTCCTGGAATTTTGCAGGTTATTGTGTAACTTTTTAAAAATAGCAAGTTGGTTTGCACCAAATAAAAAGCGGTGATAGGCTAACCATTCCAAACCAGCCAGTTTGGCATATTTATCCAATTCTGAACGGCTTAACAAGCCATGATGTTCTTCTTTTGCATGCTTGCTGAACAAACCGACCATAGCCCCTGCAGCATGGATCTTACTGAAAGAAGGATGTGGTGTCGTAAGCACAATTCTTGAATATGGGTATTCACAGAGATAACTCGATAGTTCCCTGAGAAATTCGAGTGGCTGCTCCACATGCTCAATAACAGCGAGAGCAACGACTGTATCGAATTTCTCCGTTTTTTTAGGGAGACATTTGTCAAATCGATATATGGGAAATAAAAGTTGTGCTTTATTTAGGGATACTTCATCCTTTTCGACTCCTAAATATTGTACTGGATCAACAAGCTCAGTCAACGCTCCAGAACCACAACCGACATCTAATATCCGCCCCAGAAGATATGGCTTTGCAGCGTGAATACGTTTTCTTCGCAAGAAATACGATAATAACCCTTCTGTACCCTGATCAGCCATTTTATCTATCCTTCATCTTCATCACATGCCCACCGGTATGCGAAAGGTCGCTTATTCTAAATCGAACATCTTCCAACAATTTCCGATTGGCCGCCATCAAGTCAGCTATGAATGCAATTAAAATGGTTTGAAACCCCATTCCCATCAGCATAGCAGCAAGTATCAGAGACTGAACATGGCCCTCCCCCATGCCACCAAAGTAATACCACAAAAATCTAAATCCAATCAAAAAACCGATTCCGAAAAATATTCCACCAATAACGGTAAAAAAGCGAAAAGGTCTATAAATGACAAAAATACGGATAACAGTGCCAATGCTTCGTCTAATATAACTCGGAATACTTTTTACCAGCCGAGATGGCCGAAGATCTTTATTAACCCGAACGGGAACCGATGCAATGGCCATATTTTTTTGTCCTGCCTGAATGATGGTTTCAAGAGTATAGGTATAATTGTTAAAAACCATCAACTGCTGAGCTGCCTGGCGGCTGAACGCTCGGAAACCGCTGGGCGCATCCGGGATATCTGTCCTGCTGGCCCCCCTGACTACCCAACTTCCAAGTTTTTGCAGCAGTTTCTTGGTAGTCGAGAAATGTTCTATTGTATCTATTGGACGCGAACCCACGACGATATCTGCTTTACCTTCAAGAATCGGTGCTGTGAGCGCAGGTATGTCACAAGCATTATACTGATTGTCGGCATCCGTATTCACAATGATATCTGCCCCATGTCGCAAGCAGGCGTCGAGACCTGTCATGAAGGCTCGGGCCAAACCCCTGTTTGTCGTGTGTCGTTCAATGTGATCAACACCGTATTCCCGGGCTACATCAGTAGTCTTGTCCGTGCTACCATCATCAATAATGAGCCACTCAACGCTGTCGAAGCCAAAAACTATCCGAGGTAGTTCGCCAAGAGTAATGGATAGAGTATCAGCTTCATTATAGCATGGTATCTGTATAATAAGTTTCATTTTTTCTAAAAGATTGCTTTTGTATCATTTTCATCTTTGCCACAGAATGTCACTCGCAGCCATCCTTATTTACATGGATAATCAAGAAATATTTGATCTGATGAAACACTGTGGCAGATACTCACCAATATAACTTATTTGATGGTAATTTTGATTGAATATTTAAACAATGACTCTATTTTTTTGAAAATTGCAACAAGTGACTCACATTACTGCACACTTTTCATGAAATAAATCTTCGGAGTCTCAAAAAATGAGCGAAAGGTAGGATATAATGAAATGTCAACCATCATAATGTGCCATCTTGCAACTATCCTGGATTCCCATGTTAAATTTTTGACTTAACATCACGGGCCGATTATCCCAGAAGGATGCGGAGTTTTTTGTGATTAAGCCAGGGGACCTCTGTTTCAATATTGTTTAAACCAGCGGCAATCAGTAGCGGGTTATGTGCTCGCTTTTGGAATTCGACGGTTATTTGTTTTTTTGTAATTCGGATATTTCCTGTGGCATCAATAAAATCTCTGAACAGATGACTTGATTTGGCATCCTCGTAGCCGTTTGCGATTTTCTGGGCCAATAGGCGATACAAGCTACTGGCCATTATAGAGAGCTGAACATCGAGATTGACTTTCATGGCAACCGATGAGGACAGGGCATCCATATGAAAAAAATCGATGCTGTCTTCGATTCGATTCTCTATGATCATTCTTTTCGCGTAGCGATTGATCAATTTGGGCGCTGAGCATTTTAGATGGTTGGTTAAAAGAAACATCGGTTCTTCATGTCCCAGATCCTTGACCACAAGCTGACGGATATCTCCTTGATAATCTTTCAGAGCGATCTTTTGATCCAGTATTCGAGGGGTTTTATATATTCGAGTAACGCTTTCCAGCTCAATCCGGCGCCAAGCTGATACGGGCTCATCATTGATCATCTGAAGCATTTTTTGGGATCGCCGACGAAGGGTCATAAAAAGAATGCCCATCTGGTTGAGTTTGTTCAGGTTCACATATGTGGTAAGCTTTGAGTCGAAGATGAGCTCTTCCGGATAGCTTCCCGTGCGCTGTTTCCAGAACTCGACGAACTGAAGGATTTCATCATTTTGTTCATCTTTTCGGAGATCGGCATTGGCATAGCAGAAAACGCGTGTTTTTGAATCTTGGGCCAAAAAGACCAATATGCCCTTCTGCTTTCTGCTGCGTTTGGAGATGTAATGTTTTTCAACCAGCGCATCTTCTCCATGAAAAGGGATGGAATGAAAATCCAGATCGAAGGATGTTCCCCGGTCGATACTGAGGCTTTTCATGGCATCGAACCATAATTTCATCAGTTTCTGATATGCGGCCGGGTCGACACGGCAACTGTATTCGGTCAGAAATGCACGTTTAGGGATGACATTCAGTCCGGCAAACAGAGCAAGGCCTTGATCAAGAACATAGCTCATGACATGGCTGTGGCGGGCAGATCCGAAAAGCTTCAGTGCCAAAAGCGACCTTATGGCGCAAGCTGCCGGAATCATCTTGGTTCCCGGAAACCCGGCCTGATTGATAATGTCATCAAACGGTATCGAGGCAATAAAGGGCAGAAACAGGAAAAGGCCACCGAACTTGGTGCGGAAGTTTTGAGGCGACAAATCAATCTGCCGGACATCTGCCACATCTGCGCGTTCCGGCTGAGTGCCGGGTGGACGTTCCTCATCCATTCTTCTTGGCAGTTTTGAAAAGCCCTCTTCTTTAAGGATATTGGAAATGCTAACCGGGCTTATTTCATGACCTTTTGTTTTCAGAATTCTGCCGATATCATAGATCGACAGGTTCTGTTTTCGCATTGAGATTACCATTTCCCGCACCTTGTCTTTCTTGGGTGCTTGTTGAGGTCCTTTTGCTGGTGGTAGAAAGAATTCGCGTTGCGGGTTTTGTCGAAATTGGTGTGCAAGAACGCGAAAACTTCCATCGGTATATCCAAAACGTTTGGCGACTTCCTTGCTTGACAGTTTATCGACAAAATAGGCTCTCAACGCTTCATATTGCCGATGGGTCGTGTTGGTTGGCTCAAGAAAAGCTTTAGCTATATTTGTTAATTTATTTTGATTATCATTAAACATATATCCACCATGTCATATTTATGGATATATGTAAAGCACAAATTGATGAAAACTACATAATCCTTTATTTAAAGGATTTGACGCCTTATACCTTCTATGTTGGTCAGAGTGATATAAATTATAACTATGTTGATATGTGTATATAAGTTTATCATAATAGCTAATATATTACTGCCTGACGCCCTGTGTTTATCAATTCCAACTCGACAGAAGTGTTAGAGTGCTTTGTTCGCATGGGAATCCAGGCAATCGCACATGACCTCCTCCGTCAATATAAAGCCCACTACTTTGCAGTAATGTTTGGCTAATCCTCTGCTTCAAGGATATCATAGCCTTCAATCGACAATTGATCGGCATTACCAACGAAAATCCGTATTTCAAGATCCGTTACTCTTTCCCTTAACTCAAATGGTATTATTATCTTACCACGCAACTTGCTAACTTTTAGTATTTTTTCTTTATAAATCTTTCTTCCTATATCACTAACGACATCAATTTTAGCAGTATCCGTATTCAAGAAATTACCACGCAGTATAAGATGGTAGTTCCCTTGATCAAGAAGTCGATAGGGCCCATAAAATAGATAACCTGATCTTCCAGTACTAAAGATTTGGTCATCACGGATAACACCTACCTGAGTATAACGGGCCAAGTCATCAGCATTTATTTCAAAACACCCTGCTAAGAAGCAAGGATCATTCGGAATAGCAGCAATAGAAATATCATTTCGTGAACGAACACAAGAAGGTATGCGTATCTCCTTTTGGAGATCCTTAACCACAAGAAACAAGCCTGACGAATTCTCCCTGGCAATTACTTTTTCAGATTCATAATCAGATACCTGCTTAGGATTATAAGTCAAAAGTGGTCCATCACATTTTTTTTGCCATTCATCTACCTTAATCCTCTTGTATCTGTAATCATAAAAATAATATTTATAAAGTGCAAACCTCTCTTGTCTAAAAGTATCCAGTCCAACAAGCGATTTCTCATCAAATCCGATACAAGTACCTGGCCGATAATTGTTTCTCACAATGTCCACAATAGAAGACGGTTTACTATAACCAGACAGGATTTGTTTATGCCACTTATATTGCTGAGTCGAACTCAAGACAAAATATATTAGTATGGCAAATAAAGCAAGATACTTACCTCCAACCAGAACAACTGCTGTTACAATAGCGCCGACTATCATCCACTTTATTATATTCACCTTTGGGAAAATATACTGTGGCCAAAATGAAGGTGTATTAAGAAGATTGTTCTGATGTGTTGAAAAATATTTAAAATCAATTAGGAATCCTGACCCAACAATGATTACAACAGCTATAGCTGCCATCATGAATCTCGTACGCCACTGCAGTTTGTAAAAATACAACATTCCCACTGCTATTACCGGCATTGATACGCAGTCTAAATATCGACCATATATCCAATGATCAACCCGAGATATATGATATAGGGAGACCGCACCAATAGCTATCACCCCAAATACGGATAAGCACATATAAGCTCCGACTGCATCACACCATTCTGGACGTTTGCATGCAAGCAATCTCTTTAAATTGGCGAGCAAAGTAATAATACCTATTAGAGCCAAGCCATAGGTTCCAACAATCAAGTAGGAAAACTGACCAACCATTTTAATACCAACTTCAATCCAAAAATCAAGTTGTCCCATTCTGGACAAAACTGTTAAAATTCCTGGGTAATGAAGGTTAGGTCGAAAGCCTCTGGGTGTCATTGCATCAACTAACCATGGTTGAATTACATATTTATAAACAAAAATTAAAACAACGATACCAATCAAATGGAAAACAATAAATCTCCAATTTCTATCCTTTACTGCCCAAATTAGAACTACAATAATTGATGCAAAAGAAACAGCCAACCCTATCGGATGAATCCAGTATAAAAGCCCAACCAGAATCGTATAAAAATAGATCTTTTTGTCTCCAACTTTTTTTATAGATATTAGGGTAACAATGCCTGCAAGAAAGAGTGCAACGAATGCCGTTGAAGGGAATACATATCCGGCCATTGTAACCCAAGCTGGATATAGCCCCACAGATAATAAAACCAGAACCCTTTCCGCTTGAGTCATATTCAACCGCCAATAAATTATAATACGGTCAAGAAGATATAGAGCCCCCCCCCATAGCAAAGCATTAATAAGCATCGCCCCCTGCCATATAGATTTTGTATTAGAGAAAATAATAAATAAAGGGGCGAGTAAAAATGAGTAACCTGAATGATAGCTACTTGCACCATCAACAAGATAGCCAGAAAAGAAAATTGCATTCGACAAATACCCAATTTCATCTGCAAGATATGCAGGTCCGTTATAATTAAAGCTATATAGCCAGTAAATCAGAGGCATAGCAAAAATTATCAGCCAATGAATATCAAAACACTTTACTCTGTTATCATTCTTAGTCATAATTGATGAACTCGCAAAAGTCAAAATTCTGATGGCAAAGTAAAAAGTTCGCAGACGAGGCGCATGAATCCTGAGGAATGATGAATACTTATCGTCCGCCGCAATGACGAATGATGAAGTGCAACGAAGTATCCGGACCTTTTACGAAGCCATCATAATTAAATCTTAGATAAAATTGTTACCGATCCACCGACATTAAAAAAATATGACCAATCAACCCTGATCATATATTGTGCAAGCTCACTTGTCGTTTTGGATTATATATAGAAGGTTTCGTGCACTCTCCTCCCAAGTGGGCCAATGCATATGCATACATTCGGATTTTGCATATGTATCATTATTATGCAGCACAAGCCATTCTCTTATGACACGAATAATGGCATCGGGCGAATTGTCATTCGAGAAGAATAACGCATAATCACCAGCAAGTTCTCGATAGATCGGAATATCTCTTGCTATGATAGGTAAATTGTACCGACCGCTTTCTATTATGGGAAGATTAAATCCTTCACCATAGGAAGCGGCGATCAAACAGGAACTGTCCATGTATACTTTTTCCAGATATTCATCGCTGATTCCATCTATCCAGAATAAGCGATTGTTCAGTTCCGAGTGAGAATTTAGATGTCCTAGAAGACTCTCAACCATCTGCCCCTGTTTCCCGACAATGACTAGATTGATATCCGCTCCACTTTGCCAAAGTTGATTGAAGGCTTTAAGAACCTGGGCATAACCCTTTCGGGGTTCAAGTGTACCAACCATCAGAAAGCTGATACGACTACGAAGTTTATCTAACAACGAATTAGCATGACTTGAAAGCTCCTTGGTTGGTGCAGAACAACCGATATCAGCACCAAGATAGAACGAATCGATTCTAAGCTGTCGATCAGGAAGGGTTTTGTTTTCTTTTACCCAGTTTGTAAGTTGTTCTGCTAAAACTTTTGAGGTACATACAGCCCCGTCACTTTCATTGACAACTTCAAGGAAAGAGAATAACCTTTGAACTTCCCCTGGAATAAAATATTGCGGCATCAATAAACATGTCAAGTCATATACAACAAATTTTACTTGCACCCCATATCGTCGCAAGGTCTGATAAAAAGTACGATGCGTAACCACCAGTTGCGGTTGCAGATCAAGGCAAACAAACAGATCTCCATAGGCATATTCAATAGGTTCATCTCTAAGCACATCTATAGGGCAACCAAGAGATTCCAAAGTGAAACGACGGGCGTAACGGTACTGCTGATAAACATCGGCATACACGGGTTCCACTCGGAAGCCTTCCTGCGGATGACTCAGCCATTCCATGATGATACATCGTGCAGCACGCTGTACTCCATTCTTAACACCATGTTGTACCAACTCGGAGATATCAACCAACAGTTGACGTTTTCTGTTTCGTGGTAAAAAATTATGCGATAAATTATCAGCAAGATGAATCAACTCGGCTACAGATGGAATTGTACTTTCAATAGCTGCAATTGAAGATATCAATCCGGGTAGACCCGAATCGGAAGTTTGGTAAAAACGTTCAATTGCCCCATAATACTGGTCAGCACATATTTTGGGGCTATGGTCCTGCAAAATTATGCTTCTTGCTAACTCACCCATCCGACACCTAAGTGATTCATCTTGCCATAACGCCTCCAATGCTTCGACAAGTTGCTCATCACTGAATTCATCTGGAAGTTTCCAGACCGCTGTTTCATCAAGATTTGCCATACTACCATTGGCATTTACAATCGTTGCAAGGCCATGATTCATGCAATCGAGAACGGCGGCAGATGTTTCTCCACGAGAATACGTGCGCAATTGAACACCAATATCAGCTGCAGACAGATAGTGGCGATATGTATCTCCATCAACCCAGCCAGTGATGTGTACATTCTTCATTTTGCTGGAACGGATGGTTGATAGTAAATCACGGCCGTAGTCACCCCAATGTTTCTCACCTACAAATAAGAGATGACAATAGGATTTCGTTGACAATTCAGACTGTAGCCAGGCCTGCAACAGGCGATGGTTAAGTTTGATAGGTCCTATCATGCCAAAGGCACATACAAGGAAATCCGTGGTGCCAAAGCCTATAGCCTTCCTAGCCTGTTGTTTGTCCTCAATAATTGTTGAGTTACGCAAGAGAGGGATGACGGCCCATTCATCCAATTCCCCTCCATACCATTGTTCAGCAAGCCGAATCGAATTGGGCGAGTGAACAATGATCCCCAAACTATCCTGAATCACGCTTAGACTGCATGGGTACTTCCAGATTACATCATCCATGTCATTGGCATGAAAACGTTCTGCTAACGCATCATAGCCATGAGATAGATAAAGCTCATGCCCCCAATACCCTTTAACGTTTTCCTTTATATCTATATGAGCTACAATTCCTGATAGAAAGAAATCATGCAGTACCACTACACCCGGAATCTTATTAAGCACATTGAACATGTGTTTGTGAAAAATGCAATTACCAAAGTGATACAACACCCGATCGTAGTACTTGACATGTTCAATAAACCATCGAACAGATCGCACAGGACAATTTGCATTGATCCATCCATCTGAAACGGTATTTTGCCTGACGATAACATCAATCTCGTAGTAGCGCGCAAGCTCGGGTAGCAGTTCCGAACTGTAATCTGCAATACCAGACCGCTCGGGTGGCATCGGAGATACATAGGCAAGCTTTGGTCGATCTTGAATTACTTTGGAATGCTTCCGTCGATTTTGGCACGATTCATATAGCCTTTCCATTGCAGCAAATACGCGCCGTGCACTTGTATTCCAGGAAAAATTTTTTGCATGCTCAAATCCGTGTTCGACAAGTCTTTTTCTAAAGTTATCGTCTATCAAAGTGCGCTCTATTGAATGAGCGATTTCAGCTTCATTATGTGGATCAAATAGAGCTTCTGAACATCCGATCACCTCAGGCAGACTGGAGGTATTAGCTCCTATAACGGGTGCACCACAACGCATGGCCTCAAGAGCTGGCAGGCCAAACCCTTCGTGCCATGAAGGGAAAACAAATAATGCACAAAGATTGTAGAGGGCGATCAAATCGTCGTCAGGCGCAAAACCGGTTAGAACGAGCTCGTTCTTATCCAAGCCATGTTGAGATGCCAACTGCTTCAGAATGGATCTGTTTTCCGGCTGCATATTACAGACAATGGCCAACTGATGATTCGCTCGCAATGATACAGGCATCATAGCATAAGCGCGTATCAATCCTTCAACATTTTTCCGATGATCGATGCCACCGGTATACATCACAAATGGATGATGTAAACCATACCTCTGGCGTAAAGTTTGTTCGTAATCGACAGAAACATTGATTGGCTTAAAGCGCGAGTCAGCATCAGCGGATACATTTATCACTTGATCTTCGGGCAAGCCCAATTGGTCGATCCCTTCACGTCGCGAGGACTCCGATATTGCCAACCAAAGATCAGCACGACGTAAGTATTCAATTTTCTCCAGGTACCATCGTTCCACTATGGGATCGGTGAGATAAATTTTACGATATATATAGGGAATCAGATCATATAATGTCACGGCCGTCGGGAATAACCGAGGTAACCTTCCAATACTGGTTATAGAATTGTCAGCAAAACTTTCAAACAAGCTGCTCACATGCAAAATGTCAGGCTTAAGACTGGCAATAAAGGCCTCTCGCACCAATTCTGCCGATGATCGTCTCCAATTTGTTGTACCATCAATGTTAGATAATGGCGGAATAGCATTCCAGATACGAATATTTTTTTGTGGGAGTAAATCATCAAATTTTTCGGAGATGAATTTGATGGTTTCAGGAAAGAGACCGCTCAACGCAATAATAATTTCATTTTCACCACAATTACGCGCCATTGCCATCGCCAAGGATAACGAATAGCGTCCGATTCCTCGGTTGCGAGATCCATTGGATTGTGCCGCCTGAAGATCTATCACAATACGCATCTGTCTTTTTCCTTCTGGCGATATTCGATAGCTGTCTTAAGATCATAATAAATTCGTCTAGCCCGAAGGGATAGGTTACCATTGTTTGCATCAGCATTCGAATCTATCTTTGGTAATGCATCTGTATTCATTGTCGCCTGATTCTGCAGGCCGACAGGAATCAACCCCCCGGTCTGGGCCATGGATAACAATCTTTTATATAGCCAGGGATAAAGCTGAATATTTTGATTAAGCCAATAAGAAAATTCTGGATGAGCAAGAACCACACGCATTGCCAATAACAATGGATATCGAATAATATTTCGGATATAAGAAATTGTAGTCTTAAAATCTCCATTAAACATATCCTGAACAGCACGCAATGGTCCAGTGATCCGCCATGAAAGACTATTCTCTAAAGCAATTGCTCGTTGCTCCCGCTCCTGCGCCCGGTTCTCAGCTGCAATTGCTCGCTGCTCCTGCTCCTGCGCCCGGTTCTCAGCTGCAATTGCTCGCTGCTCCTGCTCCTGAGATCTTAACTCCAAGATGAATTGCTGTCTTGTAATGAACCCATCAAATACGTTTGCCGGTGAATTGAAATACGACTTTAATTCCTGATGTTCATGCGCTACGTAATAACGATTCAAACCGTCAAAAAAAACATATTCATATTTTGAGGCATAAAGAATCGCTTCCCACTGCCCATTGTTTTCAATTTGTGAATTTGGCAGCGTTGATTCAACGACAATGATCCATGGGCGAATAACCGAAAGATCAAGCCCATTGAGAACATCTTTTTCCGATCCTTCCACATCGATCTTTAAAAAGTGAATCGGAGCCATATGATACTGCTGACAGATTGATGTCAGCGTTTCGACGGGTACGACTCGTTCAAGTTTGGAATAGCCATGCTCGGCGATATGACGCTCGGCTGTTTCTTTCACACATGTGGAAAGACCTGTATCTTTCAACTCATAAATAACAAGTTTGCCCTTCTTATCACCGGCTGCCATCTGTAAATTGATGTCCCTCTGGCGATCTTCCTTGAGCCTTATAAACCACTGTGCTATTGGTTCAAGGTTAATACCTCGCCATCCGCGATCATAAAAAGCCTTGGTCACAGAATCGATTTCTGGATCATTGGCACCAACATCGATATAAAAGCCGCACTCGATATGCTTAAGCGCTCGCCAAAGAATGACATCTTCATAATTCTGGGCGTAAGAAATAAAACTCATAGGCTGCTGATCCTGATTTCAGGGTCAATCCATACGCACCCGGCAAAATGTGTCTTGCTGATGTTCACAACATTAAACACCAGTGCGAGGTCGCGCCATTCATAATTGTCGACCAAGTGAGTGTCAGTGCTACACAACGCGGTCTGGACAGAATAACTACCGACGCCCAAATTAACCGGAAATACAATATCGAAGATAATATGGGAGCCACCAGGTACATTTAACAATTCTTGTTTCTTTAGATCAGTATTGGTTCCGTACATAACCTGACCAAGGCGATCCTTGATGCCATAGCCACATATCAAACGCTTAATCCAGGTATGAACGATAACTTCAATATGCAGCGTGACCACTTGCCCGACATCTACAACCTCGACTCGATTCCCGCTCTGATCAAGAATTGCAATATTGGATACAACAGCTTTTCCCGTCCCGGAAACGGTCTGCGCCCTACCATCCTCCAACCGCTTCACTTTTACAGTGGCGTTTTCCTTTTCAGCGATAATGGCATTGTAATAGTCCATCACCTCCTCAGGATTACCGTCCTTAATGAGAAAACCATGCTCCAGCAAAATTGCACGGTCACATAGACTCTGAATAGCATTACGATCATGTGAGACAAAAAGCAAGGTAGTGCCTTCCGTTCGAAATTCACGGATACGATTGAAACTTTTGTGCTGAAAATAGGCATCACCCACAGACAGCGCCTCATCGACAATCAAAATTTGCGGCCTAACGCAGGTAGCAACACTAAAAGCTAAACGTACCTGCATACCACTGGAATAGGTGCGAACGGGTTGGTCAAAGTAGTCACCGATTTCTGAGAATTCCTTTATTTTTTCAATAATATTATCCACCTCTGATATTTTCAATCCCTGGATTTGCGCTCCCATATAAGCATTTTGCCGACCAGTAAATTCAGGGTGAAATCCCATACCCAATTCCAGGAGTGCAGAGATGCGGCCTCCAGTCTCCACTGTTCCGTTTGAGGATTTGGTGGTACCTGTGATGATTTTGAGGAGCGTACTCTTGCCGGCGCCGTTGACCCCGATGATGCCGACCGCTTCACCCGGCACCACATCAAACGAAATATTCTTCAAAACCCATCGCAATTCATGCCGTGGTTTCATCCCCAGCCATTCGGCCATGCGATGCCATCTTTTATGGTAGCGTTTGTAGGCTTTGCCGATGTTTTGGATTCGTAAATAACTCATTGTAAGTTCAACTTATTAACCCCACCCAAAAGGATTTTTGTCAATTCGGGCGGCTTTGCGGATGCATGCTCATCATGGCCAGCGTGCAATCAGTATAAATGTATTCAAGCCGACAAGCAGCGAATACCCATCAAATAGCGGTCGCGATTGGCGCCGGCATGAAAGCAGCAATATCGAGGCTATCTGAAAATCCACGGACACTCTCATGAAGCCCCAATAATCACGCCATATGGCGCTGGAAAAAAGCAGAAAGCCTATCCCCCATATCATGAATGTGCAGAATGCAAAAAAGATCAGAGGCGGCGTCTCCGTCAACATTTCAATCATACATGGTTTTGAGCAATTATCCAAGGCAACAGCTAAAACCGCCCAGAGAATCCAGGAGAAGTACACCATCCATATCAAATTTGGAATCATTTTCCCGAAATGAGCGAGCAATCGAATACTGTCAACGATTCCTGCAAACGGCAAAGAAAAATCGGAACTGCCGGAGATCCCTGCTGCACCGATGGACACATGCAGGTATATTTTCCAGATCAGCCACAGGAGAGCAGGCATTAGATAACCCGCTGCAGGCATCCATTGGAAACGGCGTGTTCTCATGGATTGGATGATTTCCCAAATCCAGACGGAAGACACTGCAACAATCGCCGTCTCCTTGGCAAACACCGCCAAAATTCCACAAAGAACGGAAAGCCGCAACGCTTTATTCAAATAAAATTGCCAGCAAAGCAGAACGAATAAAATGGCGGTAATTTCCGTGCAATCCCGAGCAAAGGAGATCCAGAGCCCGCCGAGCAGTGCTGCCGCCAAAACAGGTCTGAAGCGACGGGTCAGCCGGGCCACCAGCCACAAAATCCCCATCATGGCCAGGGCATTGACGGCTATCATGGCAAATGGGACGAATACCGGATTTCCAAATGAAAGAAAATGACAGAGAAGGGGATACAGGATTCGCTGGCATCGCCATTCCGGGTTATCGAGGGTAATACCATAGGCTGTTTTGCTGAAACAGAAAGGATCGAGCGCAAGGCGAAAATAAAACTGCCCGTCGTAACCGGGTCCGTTCATGACGTGTATGTTAACGGGAAGCTGTTGGACATCGACGAATTGGCTGCCGGCTACGATGAATCGGGTTATGCCGACCGGCGTTGCCCGAAACCAGATCAATGCAAGAATAAGCGCACCGAAACCGGCGGTAAAACAAATCATCCGGTAATTGTATCGGACGGTATCTTTGATGGCGATATCGGAATGATCGGTTGTCACACTCGCAAGCTCCATAGACATATTTTTCAAAGCTCATCCACGATTTCGCCCTGCAGCTTGTGAAAGGCAAAGATTCCCAGCCAGACGAAAAAAACGGCCAAAACACCCGGATAGACTAGCGTCGACCATTGCGGAAGGGTCTTTTCAAGAAAGATGCCATGATACGCATCGACAAACCGCCACATCGGGTTCCACTGCATCATCCGCGACACCAGACCCGGCAATGTCGCGGGAACATATACGATGGGCGTCAGCCAGAACCAGAATTGGAGCACCACCTGAACGCTCTGGTGGATATCCCGGTAAAATACGTTGATGGTGGCCAGAAAAACCCCCAGCCCCACGATAAATGCAAGCTGAATCGCCAGAACCGGCAGGGCCGCCAGCAGCACCCATCCCGGAAAATCTCCGATAATCAAAGTAAACAGCAAAAACAGGGTGATGACAATGGCGAAATTGATGAGATTCGAGAAAATTACGATAAGGGGAAGGCAAAGCTTCGGGAAGTGCACTTTCTTCAGTAGAGAGGCATTTTCCACGAAAATATTGACGGTTCGGCCCAGCATTTCCGCAAACAGGTTCCAGGTGAGCACCCCGGAACAGAGATAAATGGAATAGGCGAATTTTGAGCTGTGATGGGGAAGGCTGGGCTTCATGATCTGGGCGAAAATGACGGTAAAGATCAGGATATTGGCCAAAGGATGTGCTACAATCCAGAAAGGGCCGAACTGGGTGCCGGTCCATCTGGACTGGAATTCCCGTTGGACCGAGCTTTTCATGAAATCCCGGAAAGACCAGACGTCTCGCATCATGCCCATGGAAATCATCTGCGGGACACCTCTGATACGGTTTTAAAAATTTCGCAGGTCATTCGAGCCGTCCGCTCCCAGGTGAAATGTTTGGCATGGGAAAAGCCCTTTTCTATCATACGGCTGCGGAAGTTGTCATCCGTAACGACCCGGTCGATGGCCCTGCTCAGATCATCGACGTTGGTTGGATCGATTTGAAGCGCTGCGCCTCCGGCCGCTTCCGGCATGCTGGCCGCATTGGAACATATCACGGCGCAACCGCAGGCCATGGCTTCCAGGACAGGCAGCCCGAAGCCTTCGTACAAGCTGGGATAAACAAAGGCGGCGGCACCGCTGTAAAGGCAGGCCAGCGTTTCATCGTCCACATATCCGGTAAGAATCAC
>LKPX01000084.1 GCA_001443525.1 Desulfobacteraceae bacterium RAAP-1
TGCGGTAAATTGTGGCTTTTGAGCCATAAAACTTCCATACGGCGCTGTACAATTGGAACCAGATAGTGATAGCGCTCGTAGTTCAATATATCGATAATTTCGGGTGTGAATTCAAGTTCAGTTGTCATGGACCAGTCATATCAGAATATGGAATAAAATGTCTCTAAAAAACGCAATTTATGCCAGCTTACAGTATAGCATGCCTGGATCAACGCTCATGCCACAGTTAGCCGTACACCAAAATATATTGCATATTGCCCTTTCCCCCAAACTGTGATTAAAAAACTTAATCGTAATGTTTAGCTTTGGACAAGCATATTCCTCAAACTTTATTGGGGCGCTTTGATCTCCAATAATAGTCACACTTCATGTTGGACATGGTATTTGAACCCGATCGGCTTAATCAGGTTTATCTTTTAACACCGGAGAAGCAGAAATGAATAAAATTGACCGTCAGCGATTTACAGGCTTTGCCACCCTATACAATTCATCCCGTCCCAAACCGCCGCAAAAAGTTGTTGAGATCATTCTCGGATACCGTAACGGCGAACGGGTCAACAGAATCGTTGATATGGGGTCGGGAACGGGACTGTCAACCGCTATCTGGAAAGAAGCGGCAGGCGAGATCATTGGTATTGAACCCACACCAGATATGCGTCATCTGGCGCAGGAGCGATTTACAAACATTACGTTTCTTGATAAAAGCAGCTATGCAACTGGCCTTGAGGCGGAATCTGTTGATGTCGTCACTTGTTCACAGTCCTTCCACTGGATGGAGCCGTTGACCACAATTGATGAAGTTGCACGAATCTTAAAACCCGGTGGTATATTTGCTGTGTATGATTGCAACTGGCCGGTTGTCTGGAACTTGGATGCCGAAAAAGCCTATGAGACGTTGTTTGCCGGAGTAAAAAACCTGATCGAAAAATTCCCGGATTTGTGTGAATCCGAATCGAAGTTTCCCAAAGAAAAACATCTGACGAATCTGATAGCATCTGGTCAATTTGGATATACCCGGCAGATATTGTTTGACAATATAGAGCCTTGCAATGCGGAACGATTTGTGAATCTTGCTCTGTCTCATGGTAAAATCCAGAACCTTATCAAGAAATCAGTGGTGGAAATCGAACCGCTGCTTTACCGGTTTATCGAAATCTGCAAATCCACCACAAATCCCACGATGCGGGTGTGCTATATCATGAATATCGGAATCCGAGCGTAATGAGCTTGCAATGAATTTTGAAAAAACATTCCCCTTTTCGCCCCAAAATACAGGCATTGCCTTCACCTATAGCGCGATGGCGGCATAGATATGACAACCGTTTCCATGAGAATGTTCTGGAAATCAGCCTTGTTCGGAATGATGAACAGTATGATAATTGTGGTGATACTGCTTCTTGGCAGGGTGCTGCAATTCAAGATACCCAACCACAATTTACTGTTTGCGCTGGTTGTGATCTGGTCTTCGTATAAAGATGGCCTGGTTTCCGGGATGTTCGGTGCAGGTGTTGCTATTGTGGTTACATTTTTTGCATGGTCAGTGCCGGGACATTTTTTCGTTTATTCGTCAGATAACATACAACGCCTTGTTGTTGTGATTGTCTGTATGCCATTAATGGCTATATTGGTCGGACTGTTAAAGTCCCGCTCTGACGCCCAGCAGAAAACTTTAGCGGCGTACTTGCGTGTTGAAAAGGAAAAGAACGGGTGTCTTGCAGAAGCACTTTCCCAAAAAGAATCCCCAGAAGGTGGCCTCCCGGTGTGTGCATGGTGCAGGCGGGTAAGGCAGGAAGATGGAACGTGGCTGAATTTAGAGGACTGCCTCTACAAACATTTCGGTATTTTAATAACGCATGGGATATGCCCTGAGTGCGCAAAATCCCTGCTACCAGATAGTAAGAACAAGGATGACTAAGATAGCCGTTCACGGTGACTCTGCTGAAATTGGTCGTCATCCTTTACATCGGGAAAAGTTATGTGCAATACAGGAGGTAGGATTGACGAGATTTGATGAAGCGCCTGTTCCACCCGTCACAGCCGTTACGAGGGTTCGACGGATTCGTCCGGTTCGGATACCACAGCGAGTGATCCGGCCAATCCGAGGGCGGTTGCGCCCGGCAAGGCGAAACTACAAAAGAAACCAAACTGACGAGGAAGGAACGACCATAGAGGTTGAGCCCCCTGAGACCTATGGTGAACATGGGGAACTGATTCACCCCCATCAGGACAACCCCAAATCTCTCCCGCATATTGATCTTGAGGATTAACTGGGCGGCGATGCTTGGTAAGCAGCGTAATTCCAACAGATCACAAAAAAAATGAATATCGAGTAAAAGGAGAATACAGTCGCATGAAATCAAAAGTGCATCACTTTATACGAAACACACTGCTGATGATGATGGCGGCAGTTACATTAACAGCCTGTAACGGAAAGTTTCTTTCATACAAAAGGACTACCGTGGCCCAGAAAGAGCATAGAATACCACTCCAGGAAGGCGATATGCAAGGTGTGTGGAAAGCGAATGAATTATTGCTGAATTATCACTGTCAGAGGACATCTGGAACTCTGAAAATTTCTGGAACCGTAAAACTGGCAGGAGGTTTTGGCCAGGGTTTCAGCTCGATTCATCGGCTGGTTGCCCAGTTGTTATTTCTGGACAATCAAGGCGTCATTCTTCAGGACTCTGTCCTTTTTTCAGCGGAAAGTGACAGAGCTGTCGATATGACACCAATGAATTTTGAAAGAACATTCCGTATCCCTCTAGAAACCGCATCCATTTCATTTAGCTATGATGGCATGCTGATAGACGGTAACTCAACTATCGTCCTCATTGGAAATTTTCCATCCTGAGCGCTATGACAGTGAAGCTTTGGCATTAAAATAGCTGCCCCGCCTTGTCATACACTGCAATGAACAGAAGGATTTTTGGATTCCAAGTAATGCGAGTTCATCATGTTTAATAATCTGATTCAATCTATAATCTTCATTGGTCACTGGGGTTATTTAGTCATCTTTGTGATCGTGGTGCTGGAATGTCAGGCATTGCTGGGCCTGTTCGTACCGGGGGAAAGCCTCGTACTGACAGGTGGATTTTTAGCGAAACAGGGAATATTTGATCCAATTATCCTTATAGTTGTGATTGCTGCGGCGGCAGTTCTCGGCGACAGCATAGGCTTCAATCTTGGTCGTTACCTGGGTATGGGATGGCTTACAAAGCATGGGCGTCGGTTTAGGCTTTGTCAGGAGCATCTGAATCGTATGGATGGGTTCTTCACCCGGCACGGCGGCATGGCTGTTTTTGTAAGTCATTTCATGCACCTGATGCGGGCTCTGATGCCCTTTATTGCTGGAACCTCACCAATGCGTTATCGGCGCTTCTTCATATTCAATACAGTGGGCTGCATTGTTTGGGCGACCATTTTTGTCATGATCGGTTATTTTGTTGGAGCGAGTTGGCGCGTTGTTGAACAAAGGATTGATTGCAGCAATCAAATTGTTGTTGCCACCGTATTATTCGCAATTGCATTGGTGTGCCTTTGGCGCAGGTTCGTACGGCACAAGAGCGTTACTACGCTACACTGATAAATACTTATGGCATGGCTTTCCATTCGCCCATGAAATTGAGGTGTTAACCAGTCGTTCCGCCTGCAATTATCAACCCCAACGAGGGGAAAACAGTCAATGGAAAAGGTTACAATTGAACTTGATGTAAAGTGGCGCAAGCTCACGCATTCGCCTATTTACTTTCTGGTTGCCACCTTGCAGGGTGTTGCCGTATCGTTTGCTCCTCTTTTCCTGTACTGGTGTGGCAAGGGTATATTTTTCCCTGGCTATGAATGGCTGATAGTCCCTGCTTGCTTTGTGGTGATCTTTACTGTCGGGATATTCTACTTTTCACTTGGCAGCGCCGTGATTAAAGAGCTGCGGAAAAGCGAAAACCCCAAAAGTTATCTGGGAGGCAGGGCGTAATCCGTGTGAGAGTCGTGTGAGAATCTTATCAAAAATCGGCTAAAACATCATAAGATTCACTTAAATATAGAATTTAAAATGCCTGTATAAACAAAATGTTATACATTTTTATGGAGTGTGTGAAGATCGGTGGCACTGGACTACGAAACTTGGTGTGTGGGCTTTGTTTTACAGGGACCATCAGACCAGACAGCTTCGGGTTTCTCATAGCCTTTTGATAATTCTCTGCTGGAGAGGGTGACGGCGTTTTGAGGGGTGACGGGCAGTTATAAACGCTGTCACCCTTGGCCATCACCATTAATATCAATATAAATCAATAAGTTATGTTTAATTTTTAAGAGGATGACGGCGGTGACGGCGTTTTTGGGGTAATAACGCAGTAAGAATTTTTTAGTTTTTATACCCAATGGGGGTGATGGGTTCGTGAAGGATATTACAAAGTACGTCGGATGTATGTGGCACAGACACTGACTTCACTTCCAAATCGTGAACATGGGGGTTGTTTTGGTATGAAGTATCCACCTGTATTACCTGATGTGAGGGTTCGCCTATCTTGCAAAAATGGCGTAAGGGTTAAAAGTTGCCAATGGTAAAAATGCTGACGGTTTATTCACATAATGGCTGCGATACCTAAAACATGAATATTGTGTCCATGAACTGAAAAAGTTGTACAGGGGTTGTACAGAGGACGTTTTTCAAAGCAGACCTTTTTTGAGGATTTGGAAAAATGAATTTAAATTATTGAAATAATTGGCGCGCCCGGAGGGATTCGAACCCCCGACCTACGGATTCGAAGTCCGACGCTCTATCCAGCTGAGCTACGGGCGCGGACGCAGGCAGAAAATGGGGTGAGTGAAGGGGCTTGAACCCTCGGCAACCGGGGCCACAACCCGGTGCTCTACCAACTGAGCTACACCCACCATATATCGAATTTGGACTTTATACAGGAACGGTATTGTCATTGCAAGCATTTTTCATCAAAATTGACGGCTTCGTAAAATGACATTGACAAAAAAAAGAGGGATGATACAAGTATCTACTTTACTCAGAATGTTTCTGAAGACTTTGTGTATTAATTAGGATGGGTTCGTGAAAGTCGGTTTTTATGAATCCGTGAAGATGTCTGCCGGAGATATGTACAATGACACTGAGGCGATTTGAATCTCCCTTAAAAACGGTTTCAGAACTTTATGAACATCAGTTGACAGGGCTTAAATGGACGCTGAATCATGCCTATAACGGCTGCCCGGAATATCGCGTTAAAATAGATAGTGCGGGGATAACTCCGGAGTCCATCCGAACGCTGGACGATTTACAGCGCCTGCCCTTTACCACGGCGGAAGATCTGCGGGACGGATATCCATTTCCACTCAGATCCGTTCCTTTCGAGAAAATTGTGCGAATCCACTCCAGCAGCGGCACGACAGGCAAGCGAAAAAATCTTTGCTACACGCAGAAAGATGTGGATGACTGGTGTCATTTTTTCGCCAGGGCGTATGAAACGGCCGGCGTTACTTCGGAAGACAGGGTACAGATTGCCGTAGGATACGGGGTATGGACAGCAGGCGTTGGGTTTCAACTGGGATGTGAAAAAGTCGGGGCCATGGCGCTTCCGGTGGGTCCGGGAAATGTGGACATGCAATGCCAGTTTCTGGTGGATTTGCAGCCGACGGTTTTGTGCTGTACGGCATCCATGGGGCTTTTGATGGCAGAAGAAGTTCACCGTCGTGGACTTTCAGATAAAATCTGTATCCGGAAAGTTATTTATGGATCCGAGCGGGCGTCCATTTCGATGCGTCAAAAGATATCCGAGCTTTTCAGCGGCGCTGAGCTTTTCGATATTCCGGGTCTTACCGAGCTTTACGGTCCGGGAACCGGAATCGAATGCCCGGATCACGATTGTATTCACTACTGGGCGGATTATTATATCCTTGAAATTATAGACCCTGAGACATTGACACCGCTTCCGGACGGGGAATGGGGCGAAATGGTGGTAACGACTCTATGCAAGGAGGCGGTTCCCCTGATTCGCTACCGGACGCGGGATATCACCCGCATCATTCCCGGCCCCTGTACCTGCGGCTCCATCATGCCCCGACATTCGCGGATTCGAGGGCGAACCGATGACATGTTCAAATTCAGAGCCGTGAATATTTATCCATCCACCATCGACGCAATCATTTCCGGAATTCCGGGGCTGGGATCCGAGTATCAGATTCACCTGTCCAGAGATGCATCCGAGCGTGGGGTCATGCGTCTGGTCGTGGAACGCAGCAGGGATACAGGCGCCGATCAGGATGATGCGCTCAGCCATCAACTGGTGTATCAGGTGAAGAAAAAGGTGTTGATTACCCCGGTTGCGGAAATCGTCCCTTACGGGTCGTTGCCGCGTTCCGAACGTAAAAGTAAACGTGTGTTCGATACACGAATGGACGATCCTGTCGTATAGGAGCCATCATGAATGAGATGAAGCAGGCGCCTTCAATGCATCAGAAAATATTCGAACTGGGATTTCCGATGGAAACCACGTCCCTGTATTTGCTCTGCTGCGGTCTGGCGGATGCCGGATCGACGCTTTCCATCAAAAATCTTCTGAATGTCTGGAACGCTTCTCCGGAAGCTCTGGAAGCCGGTCTGCGCGAACTGGAATCGCATGGCATCGTGGTTAAAATCATATCCGATGGAGAAAAACATCAGATATACAAACTAAGTGATATCGAAAACTGGAAATAACGCTACGGGATGATAGCCCCTTAGAGACGATCCACGAACATCTGGGTAATGGAATCCAGCAGCGCCATGCCCTGAAAGGTCAGACGGCAAAAATCATCCGTCAGGGAAATACGCGGACGGATATCCGGATCCGATAGCAGATCATGAAAAACATCTGCGAAGTTCAGCCCGGATATCTGGCGAAATCTCTGGAGTGAAATTCCTTCAACGGTTCGAAACCCCAAGAAAATCATTTCGATCATTTGTTGTTCGCGGGTCAGGATTTCTGTTTCGGCGACCGGGCGTTTTCCTTGATGCATATCCGCCATGTATGTGTGGATATTCCGGTGATTGCGGCGCCGAACCGGATATATATAAGAGTGAGCTGCCGGGCCGAAACCGATATATGGCGTTCCCCGCCAGTATTTCTGGTTGTGCCGCGACCGATTGGCGTTTAGGGCGCCGGCGTCTTCACGGGCAAAGTTGGAAACTTCATACATCGGATACCCGGCTTTGGCCAGTTCCACTCGTGTGGTTTCAAAAAGCGTGTATCCCTGAGTGTCGTCGAGAGGCGTGTATTGACGGTGTCGCCGCATGTAGTCCAGCGGGGTGCCGGGCTCGCAGGTCAGCATATAGCAGGACAGGTGCTCCGGATGAAAAGATATGGCGCACTGAATATCATCCTGCCATACTTTTCGGCATTGTTGTGGCAGACCGTATATCAGATCGATTCCGATCTTTTTAAATCCAGCAGTTCTTGCCCAGTCAATAGCGTTTCGGGCGTCTTCAGCCGTATGAATTCTTCCCAGCCACTTCAAATGAGCGTTCTGAAAAGACTGAACCCCGATATTCAGCCGCGTGATGCCAAGATGATGCAATGCTCTCAGCTTGTCCGCCGTTACGGTTCCGGGATTGACCTCTATGGTGATTTCAGACGATGGCGCAGGATGAAACCGGTGATGAATTTGTTCCAGGATTTTCGCAAGATGACCAACGTCCAGAAGCGACGGCGTACCCCCGCCGATATAAACAGAATCAAAGTGCAGGGTATCGGTATTTTCAGCAGCAGCGATTTCGGCTTTTAACGCATCGACGAATGCATTCTGAAGCGACAGATCGGTGATCGAATAAAAATCGCAGTAGATACACTTCCGGACACAGAAGGGGATATGAACATAAATTCCCGCGGATTCCGTCACGGTACAGGCGTCTCCGTGCAGAATTTTCGAAGCCGATCAGCGAGCATCGCATTGACAGCATGCGTTTTCAGTGAAATGCGGAAATATCGTTCCGAGAGTCCCCCGAAGTTGGCGCAGTTCCGAATCAATATCCGGTCGTTGAGCAGGTATCCGGCAAGCTCTGCAGCAATATGGTGTTTTAGTTCTCCCAGAATGAACGATGTGACGCTGGGAAACAGGGTGAGGCCGAAAGCGGATTGAAGGCTGTCCATGACAAATTGTCTTTCAGCGGAGAGAACATTCTGGGTCTCCCGGATAAACGCCGTTACTTCCGGGTCGTGCGTCATCAGATAGGCGACGGCGGCCTGTGCCAGCGCGTTGACGCTCCAGGGCAGCATATACCGGGCAATGGATGTAATGATGGCGGGTGATGCAATGACAAAACCGATCCTCAGTCCTGGAATGCGGAAAATCTTGGACATGGAGTTCAGGATGATGACATTGGGCAGGTTGCAAGTCATCAGACTCTGCGCCGTTGGCTCGGGTACAAAGGGCATATAAGACTCATCCACAATGAACAGGATATCCGGATGTTTTTGGCACAGCATCATGATTGTTTCACGCGGTATCAGAACACCGGTCGGGTTGTTGGGATTGCAAATGATGACCGCATCGCAGTGCTCCAACTTCGTTTCGAGTTGATTGAAATCATGACGGAAGCCGTGGGATGCGTCGGTATATTCACATCGGTATGACACCCCATTCATGCGGCAGGCATCTTCATAATCCGCGTAAGTAGGCCCCAGAATCAGTATCTGCCTTAATTTTAATGCTCCGGGAAGGATGTATATCAACTGTGTGGTGCCGTTACCGGCAAGCGCTTTTTCAGTTGTCACCCCATGCCGGTCTGAAAACAAGCGGGTGATGCCGCCGGCGTCCGTTTCAGGAAGTGCGGTGATCTGCTCCAGTTGCAGCGCCAGATGATGTATCAGACCGGGCATGGGGCCCAGCGGATTCACGTTGCTGCTCATATCTAGGATATCTGCAGGGTTGCATCCGAGTTGTCTGGCATTGTCGAAAATATTGCCGCCGTGGCCGTGTATCATGACATCCATCCTGCGGACAGCATCAGAAAGAGAATGGTTTCCGTGAGTTCTGTCATGGCTCCCAGCATATCCCCGGTGATGCATCCCATGCGTTTTCGGTAATATAAAAGTATGGCGGTGAGCGCCATGCCAAACGCCAGGTTCAGCCAAAGCCCCCGCCATCCTAAAAAAAGCGAACCTGCCGCCAGTAAAAGCATCCACCGGAAATCCTCATTTTGGAGCGGATTTTCAAAAAATGCGAATGCTGTGCCGCCCGGTCTGCCGTAGGGCAGTGCGCGCATGCCAAACAGCATGCCGCTGCGCGCATAGGCGGGAATCAGCATCAGAATCAAAAAACGATGGTGTGCATGGACAGTCATGAGACCTGCCCACTTGATCATCAGGCAGCACACGACAGTGACAAGACCCATGGCGCCGACGCGGCTGTCTTTCATAATTTCAAGCGCTCTTTCCCGTGAGCGGTGCCCCATCATGCCGTCTGCGGCATCCGCCAGGCCATCCAGATGAAAAGCGCCGGTAACCGCGGCCAGAAAAACTACATCCATGGCTGCCACAGCCGGTCGGGGCCAGAATATGGATGTGGCTCTGTCAAAAATGGCAAGAAGGAACCCGACGACGAGGCCGACCAATGGAAAGTAGGGTATGATGCGCCGGGTATCAAACGGTTCGCTGCTGCCCAGCGGCAGAATGGTCAGGAACTGAAGCGCGGATTTAAGATGTTTCATGTCAAAGCGCCTGTGCGGTGATTTCGTTGCAGTATTCCTAACGATTTTGTCATGGGCCGTTCTTCAAAGAGACCGGATGCTTTTGCCATCAGATAGACTTCATAGGGCGCCTGTCCACCGTCTTCGGGATTTGGAAAGATATCATGCATCAGCAAAAAACCACCCGGCAGGATATGCGGCGCCCACGCCCGGTAATCTGTCCGGACGGTTTCAAGCGCATGACCGCCGTCGATAAAAACAAGGGAAAGAGGAGTTGCCCAGGTGCGCGCCGCCGTTTCGGAGCGACAGACAAGCGCTGCGACAGTATCTTCCAGACCAGCCATTTCAAGGGTTTTCCGAAAATAATGGAAGGTATCCATGCGGAAAGAGCGGGCATCCATCAGCTCCGGATCGAAATAGGTTTCGCCGGGCTGCTGCTCTTCGGAGCCCCGGTGGTGATCTATGGAAAACAGGATATTGCCACTGTTTTTACAGGCCGTTCCCAGATACATCGCCGATTTGCCGCAGTAGCTCCCGATTTCAAGACAGGGGCCGAGTCGTGATGCCTCTGTCGCAATTTCAAAGAGCTTCATTCCTTCTTCCGGATCCAGAAATCCTTTAATCCGTTCTATCAGATGCGTATCCGGCAGGTTCATATTTGATACTCTCGCAAAAAGTTGTCAGATTTCATCATATCCACGCACCAGCACTTCCCGTGGTTTGACGCCGTCGGACGGGCCGACGATGCCTTCTTTTTCCATGGTTTCAATAATACGGGCCGCCCGGTTGTAGCCGATACGCAGATGACGCTGAACGCTCGATATGGAAGCCTGACGGGTTCGGGTAACCAGAGCGACAGCGTCGTCGTAGCGCGCGTCATGCTCTTCGCTGGAACTTTCGTTTTCTTCGCTGGTCTGTGTTTCAGTAACGGCATCGTTGTATTCAGGCGGTTTTTGTTCCTTTAGAAATTCGATGATACGGGTCAGTTCCTCTTCTGAAATGTAAGCGCCGTGAATCCGCTGAAGTTTAGCGGTGCCGGGCGGCAGCAGCAGCATGTCACCGTTTCCCAGAAGGCTTTCAGCGCCGTTGGAATCGATGATGGTCCGTGAGTCGGTTCTGGAAGACACCTGAAAAGACAACCGGGTCGGAAAGTTGGCCTTGATGATGCCGGTCAGTACATCCACGGAAGGTCTCTGGGTGGCCAGAATCAGATGGATTCCCGATGCTCTGGCCATTTGCGCCAGTCGTGTCAGAGCGACCTCCACATCGCGGGAGGCCACCATCATCAGATCGGCAAGTTCGTCGATGATGATAACGATCAATGGCAGTTTTTCGGGTTTGACACCATCCGGCCCGGGTTTGGCTTTTTCGGCTTTCTGATTAAATTGGGTAATATTTCTGACTTTGTAGGTGGATAAAAGCTCGTAGCGCCGCTCCATCTCTCGAACCGCCCAGAACAGGGCGTTGGTGGCTTTCTTGACATCGGTCACCACCGGCGTGATCAGGTGGGAAATGCCGTCATACAGAGAAAGTTCGATCCGTTTGGGATCGATCATGATCATCTTGACCTGATCTGGCGTCGATTTATAGAGCAGGCTGCAGATCATGGCGTTCAGCCCCACGCTTTTTCCGGTTCCTGTGGCGCCGGCGATCAGCAGGTGAGGCATTTTGTCCAGTTCTGTAACAACAGGGTTGCCCACAATGTCTTTTCCCATGCAGAGCGTCAGGCAGGACTTGGATTTTTCAAACGCCGGCGATACGACAATCTCCTTGAACCGCACCAGTTGGCGGTTGATATTGGGAATTTCAATACCGATGACCGCTTTTCCGGGAATGGGTGCGACAATGCGGATGCTGATGGCTTTAAGCGCCAGAGCCAGATCGTCGGACAGGTTGACAATTTTATTGATTTTAACTCCGGGTGCTGGTTCGTATTCAAAAGTTGTGATCACCGGCCCGGGCGTGATGGCGGTGACAGCCCCTTTCACGCCGAAATCATCAAGGGTTTTTTCAAGAAGTCTGGCTTGTTCCTGAAGATGGTCATTATCGAATTGAGATAACTCGGCCTGAGAATCATCCAGGAAACTGGGGGAAGGCAGCGTAAATCCATTGTCGCTTTTGGGGTGAATCTGTGAAGGCTGAGCGACGGCTTTGGGCCGGGTTTCACAGACAATCGGCGGCTGGGGCGTCGCACGCAGCGGCGCGGCTTCAGATTTTTCCTTGGCGGTTTTCGGTCGTTTGGAAGGTTTCGGTTTTGGGGGATTTTCAGCAGGGGCGGTATTGGCCGGTGTTTCGGATGTTTTTCGTGAAACCACAAATGACAGTATCTGCTGAAACCTGCCGGCAATGCCGACGATGGAAAACCCCGTGGTGAGCATCAGGCCGATCACCCACAGCAGAAACAAAATGACGATAGCGCCGGATGTATTGGTATATGCAACAAGTTCGCTATAAAAAAACAGCCCGATCTGGCCTCCGGGAGCAAAGAGATTGCCCCACATCGGCGCATAATGATGCTGAAAAGAAAACAGACTGCCGGTGGTCACCGCCAGAACCATGCCGCCGATGATGGTGAAAGCGATGGATATAAACGACTTCGCATTGAAAAAATGAATGCTGGAAATCAGAAAAAAAACCGGAATCCAGTAGGCGCCGACGCCAAAGAGGGATATAAAATACCCCGACACGGTGGCGCCTGTAAACCCGAAAAAGTTGCCGGCATGTTGATGAGCGCCTGGATGATGAAAAAACGGATCTGTCGGATCAAAAGAGAACAGGCTGAACAGTGTGAATACCACGAGAAAAAAAAGCAGAATTCCGGTTAGTTCTTTACGCATGAGAATATAGAGGCACCCGAAGCTGACAGTTGAAAGAAATCTGTTGTTTCCAAATGTATTATGAAGCATTTGTACATCCGAAAGACGCATCATACTTGAGTTGTCAGAGTGCGTCAACATTGATGACTTCGTACCGGCGCAAAAAATATCTGTACCTGCAAACCTTTCGAGGCCGTCCAAAATTCGAATTTTCAATGGCGCATCAAATTTATTGACAAAAAGCTGAAACTTTCCTATATGCCAGCACACATAGCCGGAGTGGTGAAACTGGTAGACGCAGAGGACTCAAAATCCTCCGCTCGCAAGGGCATGTCGGTTCGATTCCGACCTCCGGCACCAGAATAAAAACAAGGGGTTATGTCCAATTTTGGTTGGTTGGCATAACCCCTATTTGTTTTTCTGGGAGCATTTTGGGGGCAATGTACTGCGTAAGTGGCTGAAAGCTATAATAGAGGAACAGGATGAAATCTTTACAAAAACAGGTAGTAAAGGAAATGTAAGTGTATTAAAAGCGGAATTGCTGACATGAATTGTAACCCAGATTGACAATTTATACACAATCCGCTATCATGGATTCCATGATCACTAGAAAACTCGCAGACAAGCTGTTACAGCTCGCCACATATTATCCTATTGTGGCAGTGACCGGCCCCAGACAGGCAGGAAAAACCACGCTGTGTCGAGCCACCTTTCCGGATAAGCCCTATGTATCGCTGGAATCCCTGGATTTTCGAGAGTTTGCCGAGAGCGATCCACGGGGATTTCTGATGGAATACCGGCAGGGCGCCGTCCTCGACGAGATCCAGCAGGCACCTGGACTGGTAAGCTATCTGCAAGCCGAAGTCGATGAACATCCAGAGCCTGGCCGTTTTATTCTCACAGGCTCTCAGCATTTCGGCATATCGCAGATCATTTCCCAGTCACTTGCCGGACGCTGCGGCCTGCTGACCCTGTTGCCCCCTGATTTTGAGGAATTACTCGGCTTCTCCGGGGTCCCGGATGATCTTTTTACCCTCCTCTGGCAAGGCGCTTATCCGAGGATCTATGACCAGAATATCCCAGCCCACCAGTGGCTGGCCGACTATATCGCTACCTATGTGCAGCGTGATGTCCGTCAGGTCTTGAACGTCGGTGACTTGCTGACCTTTTCCAGCTTTCTCAAGCTTTGCGCTGGGCGCATTGCGCAGGAGGTCAACCTTTCGTCCCTGGGGGGTGATGCCGGGGTTTCCCATAATACGGCAAAATCCTGGCTATCTATTCTGGAGGCCAGTTATATCATTCACCGGATACCAGCCTGGCATGTCAACATCCGCAAGCAGATAGTGAAGGCGCCCAAGCTGCATTTCCTGGATACCGGACTGGTCTGCAATCTTTTACAGATCAGAGAGCCTGGCCAACTCCGCTTGCATCCGCTGCGAGGGGCTATTTTCGAAAGCTGGGTGGTGTCGGAATTGTATAAATCACTGGCCAATCAGGGCGAGCAGCCGGTTCTGCACCATTATCGTGAAAGCCGTGGGTTGGAAATGGATGTGCTGGTACAACGTGGTGATTGTCTGCATGCCGTCGAAGTCAAATCTGCGGCCACGGCAGCTCCTGATTTTTTTAAGGGATTTGAACAGATTGCCGGGAGAATACAGACAGCCAGCCTGTCCCTGCGTCTGGACAATGTGGTGGTCTATGGAGGCGAGACATCGCAGAAACGTTCAACGGCGCGGCTGCTCGGCTGGCGGGACGTGGGCACGATTTTGCAGCAGGCGTTATAGCAGTAACCGGGCTGAAATGGACCCATATGTCAAGACAAAAAAGAGTCGAGTTTAAGATGGTAACCGATCGATTTGCAGCGGAGTGGCGCTGCCCTCGAAACGACAACCGAAAATTACCCACCTTTTGAAGTAAACGCTCTTGCTGTTTAACGCGCATGTGATATTTTGTCCGTACCTGCCTGGAGGACAAGTGCAACGCTGGGGAGCGACCCGAGTGATATCATAATTTTTCTGTTTAAGGAGTTAGCCACCATCATGTGCGGCAGATTTACTTTACATTTCCCCATCGAAATTCTGGCTAAAATATTCGCTCTGACAGATTTGTCCGGTCTTGTCCCCCGGTACAACATCGCCCCGACGCAGGCGGCGGCCGTAGTTCGCAGTACAGGCTCGGCCCGCAGACTGGATCTGCTTCGCTGGGGACTTGTACCGTCATGGGCAAAAGACATTTCTGTCGGCAGCCGGATGATTAATGCTCGCAGTGAAAGCCTTTCAGATAAACCGGCATTTCGAAATGCTGTCAAGTTCCGGAGATGTATTGTTCCGGCTTCCGGCTTTTATGAGTGGAAAGCTGAAAGCTCCCGCAAAGTTCCCTATTACATTCACCTGTCAGACGGCGCGCCAATGGGTTTAGCCGGTATCTGGGAAGCCTGGAAAACCTCTGAGAGTTCTTCTCTGGAGACTTTTACAATCCTGACAACATCGGCAAATCCGTTGATTGCCTCCATACACGACCGGATGCCTGTCATTTTGCGTCCCGATTCCTACGGGCTTTGGCTCAATAAGGACGTGAAAAATCCGGAACAGCTACAGCCCCTGTATTCACCGTATCCCGCCGACCTTCTGACCCTTTATCCGGTTTCGACCTTGGTCAATAGTCCAATGAACGACGATTCCGCCTGCATCGATCCCCTAACCGCCTGATGACGTTATATGTCTTTGCCTGCTCACCTTAAAGCAGGATTCTCCCCTCAAAATTTCTCCTTCTTGACAAGAAGATTCCATGCCTATCCGGTTAACACAGAATCGTCGAATACTGCGGGATTCGTATGTGTTTTCATGTCTTCGTAAAAGGCCCTGTAGGTCAGCGATTCCACTCTGGTGGCAACCTTCAGCACACTATCGAAAGCTACCATTGGCCAGAATCGTCGGTTAAATCGGAACACAAACTCGTTGAGATAGCCCTGCAAGTGTGTTGGGCTAACTCCGTGGTGTGTTCCCAAGAGCCACGCATCCAAGTTTCCGAACACAATGTGGATCATCGGGAGATGCTGATCCGTCTTGGCTTGATCACCTCGGACGGGCACGGCTGTGTGCCTGTAGCCCAGCTTGTTCAAATTGTCGTAGCCAGTCCACCCGTCGGTCCGCACTTCCGCGCCTATCTGAACGTTAGCCAGTACCACCGGTTCCAACGTTTCCTGCTTGCGGTTCGGGATAATTTGGAGGCGCAACCTGCCCGCTATAAAACCGCGACCGTGTCCCCCTCTGTGCTGAGGACGCTGGCCAGATGGTAGATTCGGGTCAGGGCCGAGAGCTTTCTTACGCGGGAGTACTTCTACAATGCCGACAACAAGTGCCTTGTGGTGTCTTCCTCGCCCCTCTCCCTGTGTTTGCACCACCAACGTACGTCTCGTCCACCTCGACTGGCCACTTAGCGCCGATCCGGTTCTCGTTCAGGCCGAACCATCGCAGCACGCAGCTTATGAAGTATCTGGAACGCTGTCTCGTAGCGTCTGATGCCGAGTTGCCGTTGGAACTGCAGAGCACTCATACCAGGTGTCTGTGTCGTCACCAAGTACGCAGCCCAGAACCAGATTGGCAGTGGCTGCCGTGTTTGGTGCATAACGGTGCCCGCTGTAAGGCTGATTTGGCGGAGACATTGACGACATTCAAGCACGCGCGGCCTGGCCTGAATACGATACGGATCACCAAACTGACCACAGTATGGGCATTTGAAACCTTCTGGCCACCGGATGCGCTCCAGATGGATAGCGCAGGCTGCCTCATCAGGGAAGAGTTTCTGAAACTCTAACAGTGTCCGGGGGTAATCTGACATGCGCAGGATCATACCCCAAAGCGATATTCTGCGTCAACCGGATAGGCATGGAATGAAGGATATCATCGAGTCCTGACCATATCTTTCTACGAATTCAAAGCAGTCGTTGATCCTCCCGAATCGCCCACAATGACTGCTTTGAGTCATTAATCTGACTCACATTTTCAAACCGCCCGTTTTGGTACATTTTGACGCCGCCGCTGACAACGGTTTCCAGCAGACGGATATAATGCGTCTTGTCAACGAAATAACCGTTTTAGGTAAAGAATTCCTCATAATTGGCGGAGCCGTACAGAATATTTTTCCTCATTGGCGGCCTCTTTGGCAGACAGAATGTGTCTGAATCTCGTTTTGGTTTTCCGGCATGTCGAGAAAAACAGGAATGAACACGAAAATATCACAGGAACCCGGTGGGTAAAAGATAAAAATGGCGGGGGGGAGCGCCGATCCGGAAATTCATTCCGCAAGAAACAAATCTCCGGACCGGTATGGTGAGGTTCATGAAAACGATCAGTCGCCGGTGACATCTCCGGCGGTCAGGCTGGAAGGCGTTGAATCCGATACTTTCGTCCAGACCAGGGTGGCACTGTCCTGCCAATACAGGCCATTGCTCCAGCAGGCGGCAACATCCGCTTTGCCGTCGCCGTTGAAATCGCCGGCGGCGATGTCTCCGGACGGGCAGTTGGCATACATCTTCGTAAAATTTGATGGATCCGCCGCGCTCCAGTAGTAAATACCAGCACTCCAGGCTCCGACAATTTCCGCCTTACCGTCTCCGTTGACATCCCCGGCGGTTACCCTGTATGGAACTGTGCTGGACACTGGCGTCCAGACCAGGGTTGAACCGTTCAGCCAGTATAACCCACTGCCCCAGCAGGCGGCGATATCCGCCTTGCCGTCTCCATTGAAATCTCCGGCGGCGATGTCTCCCCCTGGGCAAGCCGAGTACATCTGCGTCCATTTGGATGTGGCGACATTCCAGTACCAGATGCCGTTGCCCCAGGTTCCGATAATCTCGGCATGGCCATCGCCAGTAACATCTCCGGCAGTTAGTTTGTACGGCGCGGCATCTATTACTTTCGTCCAGCCCAGCGTGGCGCCATCCTGCCACCACAACCCCTGATTGCCCCAGCAAGAAGCGACATCCGCCTTGCCGTCGCCGTTGAAATCTCCGGCGGCAATGTCTCCGGACGGGCTGTAGCCATACATCGGCATAAAAGCAGATGTGGCTGGATTCCAATAGTATATACCGCTGCCCCAGTTACCGATGATTTCGGCCCGCTTGCCGGTAGCCGCTGCGTCAAAGATATGAATATAGTAATCCGCTGACACATTGTTTCTATTGCCGTATTTACAAGCATTGTCAAAGTTATACTCCGAAACATCAACCAGGTTTCCGACTACTTTCTCGACATAAGCGACATGACCTGATGCCCACCAAGCAACGGCCCCAACTGATGGGTTATTATCCACTGTAATCCCAACAGATTTTGCAGCATTTTTCCAATTCGTTGCAGCATCCCAAGTGATGCTCTTCCCGGAATTATTATTATACTTATTATTAAAAACTATGTTATCGCCTTGAAACACATTGTTCAATCTCCATGCGACATAAGACGTGCAATTATTTTTACAAAAATTCCACTTATCTCGACAACATATACCAGAACAATTCGGACATTCTTCATAAGAATACGGATAATTACTGACCACGGTAAAATTATCGGTATATTGTTTTTCTCCATTATATAGAACATCAATATGCCATGAACCCGCTATAGTAGTAGCGTTCCTATACCATGACCAAGCACAACCATCGCCACTAAATCCAAAAACAAGGCTTATAGAGCTATAAAGTCCATAGGGCGAATAGCAGTTCCATTCAATAGTATCACCATCATTAATTCCTGTATACTGACTCCAACTCATTGGAATATCCCCTATTTTAAAGGATGCAACCTTCGTTGGAGTTTCACAATCTGTTCGGTCGGAATACAAGGCCATCAGATGTTCTGTTAATGTTGCAGCGACACTTGATGTATAAAAAGAAATTTTATGAGAAACAGACGTATCTGTGCAAGAACCACTATTATTAATTTTATTCTGCCTGCATATTGCCTCTGCACCGAAGGCATGGGTTGTCAACAAAAGCATGGAAAGCAAACATACCAGACACACTGCTCGTTCAAAGTTCAACATAAAAATTTTGATCTTCATCATGTCTTCCCCCCCCCC
>LKPX01000085.1 GCA_001443525.1 Desulfobacteraceae bacterium RAAP-1
CTCATTCCAGTTCGCATTCAAACTGATACCTTTGTCAGCTTCGCTGTGCTGCGATTCGACGTACTAAATGTACAGTCTCATCGCTGCTCGCTTGCTTTCGCGGTCTCAGTCCGAATGCTTGCTGGAATATCATTTTGAAAGCAAAATGGAATCACATCAGCTTTTCGAAATTTCTCATCTCGGAATGATATTCTTCCAGAATTTTCCGCACAGGGAATGTGTCAATAAAATCCCTGAAATCTTGGGCGCCGAAAATATATTCGTCATAATAAGCAGTTAAAGGTTTTTTATCTTCCCTTGTTAAATGTTTGGCAAGCGCGTGAAATGAGGCGATATGCTCTTTGTTAAAGTAATAATGTCTGCGGCAACTGGTCGGATACGCCCCGAATGGAACCTGCACCACCGCATCCACCGCAAAAAATGGAATGGCAATATCACGGGGTTTTCGTGTAAGCAATTCATGTGGTACGATCTGCTCGCAGGTGACAATGGTATGGGCCGCAGCCATGGCCATTTCCGGACAGGTGGCTTCGGTTCCCCGAATAATGCAGTTGCCGTATTGGTCTGCTGTCTGAACATGAAGAATCGCCACATTCGGGTAACTTGCCGGAACCAGCACAATCGGCGTTCCGGTAAAAGGACACTCTATCACTTTGGCGCGGCATTTTTCCAGAATATCGCTGCCCAAAGGCCCCCGTGTAGGAAGAAAAGGCAGCCCCATAGCACCGGCTTTAAAGCGGGCAGACATATTGTAGTTGCTCCAGTCTTCCAGTTCCAGCATGCCGCGCTCTGCCAAATAGCGAAAAACAGGCGACAGCCCGAAAGACTCATGCGCCCAGTAAGCGAATTCAATACGCTTGATTGAAAAATGATCCGGCGCAATCGCCATGGCAGCTCCCAGATAATCCATTGCCATGCCGCTCGATTGAAATGAAAATGTCATGTCTTTAAAGCCATGCCGGATCATTTCATGACAGGTTGCAATCGGCTGACGGATATTGACAAATCCGCCGATCGCCACGTTGTCGCCGTCTTTAACAAAGGTATCCACCGCCTCTTTTAAGGTGCAACGTTTGTCCCTTTTGGATTTATCCTTTTCGACCAGCGCCGCCCTTGCTTCATCCGGCGCCAAACCTGTCCAGAACATAGAGAACCTTTCATTCATAAAAAAATCTGAGGATATCTTACTTATCTTTTTTTAGGCTCAGGCTTTTACGGTTTGAGCTTTCTATCCAAAAGGAATTCCAGATTCTCAATAAAAGAATCCTCTCCTAAAGGCCGTCCGAATCGGATTTACTTCCATATATCTTGTACATACTACCGGAATTCCTTAGTCTATGTCTTTGCTGCTCACAAGTTTCAGCGCACTCTCATACAGCCTGGCTTGTTCAGCCTTGTAGTGCCGGGATTTCAGCATGCGCTTGATCTTCGCGGTGCGGTGCAGATCGTCCGCACCGATTGACAAACGCGCCAATGCCCCAAGCCGAAAGCTGTCCTGGTCAACACCCGGATTGAGCCGTTTGGCTAGAGACCATATGCGAGTGCCTTCCTTTGAAGGCGTATAACTTGCAATCCTGGTGACAGGAACATCAATTGCCTGAATATTGTTGTACGTGGGCTGGAAGAGATCGCGCAGATCCGTCGCAAAGAGGTCGCCAAGGTTATTCGGCGGCAGCCCCATCAGCAATTCTTCGGTTTTTATGATGGAAGCCGTGGAATAATGTCTTTTAGCCACGTAACCGGGCCTTGCATATGGGCTGACAACAATCAGCGGGGTTCGGTAGGGGTGAATATGATCCAGCGTGGACTGGGCATCGTCAAAAGTCATGAAAATCGCACTGCCCTCGCCTGTTGCCGGATTGTAGTACACCGGGCTGTTCATGATGTGCTCGACGACCATGCCCACAGCAACATCACCATCAGCAACCTGTTGAACCGGACCGTTTGTGATCAGCGTAGAGTTCGCTGCAGCCCCGGTGTGAGAGTTCGGAATCCAGATATGAACGTATTGCGGCAGCGTTCCCTGACTAACCATTCGGTCGAAATCGCTGATAAACTCCTTCGCGCGGCGCTGATCGGAGATATTGAGATTGAAGCCCGGAAAGTTGGTGTCAATGCGCGCCTCGCCATTGTCATTTTTCCCGCCCAGGACGGCGAGCATGGGCAGATGGAGATAAAAGGACTCTCCCAGTCCCTGGGTAATACTGTCCACATCTCCAACATTTTGCAGCGGGTTGCTGATGTTGAGAGGAGCAGTGCCTGGAGGATTGCCCGCGACTAACGCTGGATAGCCAAACTTTCCGCTTGTGGGATCGTCCGTGATAGGCTGCGATGTGATTCCGCTGTCCGAGCCATTTATGAGCGTGGGATCTCCGAACACCTTGAAAGCCAGACCATTGCGGGCGACATTGTTGAAGATATAACCATTCTCGGGCAGCTCTTCCGGATTAAAACCGTCAAGCAGGAAACCGCGCCCATGCGGCATAAAAAGGGTCTTCTCGGTATAGTCGGTGCAGGTTCCCGACGCGCAGAATTCATGGCCGGCAGTGCTTTCTTCCGAATCGGAATAGTAGTTGACCCCGCTGGCGAACGTGCGCGCCAGCATTTGCATATTCACGGTAACACCCGTGAATTGCTGGTTTGGATACTCCGAGCCATCCCGGTTGTTGTAGGTCAGGCTGGCGTAAGGGCCAAAATGACTGTCCATGCTGCCCAGCATCGAATCGAAAGTCTTATTTTCCTGCAGAATGAAGAAAACGTGCTTGATTTTTCCGGACGGCTGTCCACCGATCGGAACCACGCTGGAGTCCGCATGTCTCTGCATCGAGAAATTGTTTGCAAGCACGTCGAAGGCACTCAAATCGACAGAAGCCAGATCGATCTTCTGAACGGTGCCGAAAACGCAGTGGCTGTCGGTATTCGGATCAGATCCGAGTCCGGATGGCGGCGATGGTAAGTCATGCGTATTGATCCTGGGATTGATATCCGTGCCTACGCCCCTGGCATTTGCAACATATAGAAACCGGCCGTCACCGCTAAGGGTCAGTGCCGTCGGATACCAGCCCGTCGGTATTCGGCCCAGCAGTTTTGGATGGCGCGGATTGGTCGTGTCCAGCACCGCAACAGAGTTTATTCCGGCTTCTGCCACGTACATCCGTTCCTTATCCGGTGAGATGACAATAGCGTTGGGATAGGCGCCCACCAGGTCATTCCCCTTGATGCCGCCAACCTTCAGGGGGGAAAGATCGATATCGCGTAAACGTTGATTGACGGCAAGATCGATAATCCCCAAACTGTCGCTATTGGTTTTTGTGACGTACAGGACCCGGACGTTGCCGTTTTCCAGGATGGCCGTCGCGGATGGGTGGGTATCGCCCACGGTGTTCAGTTCATCGATTGGATGGCCCTGGTAAACCGACCGGACCAGGGAAAGCTGCGATCCATCGCCACCAGGGGCGTTCAGGATAGCAATCGAAGATGTTTTGGGATTGTTGCCGCTTGTATCCGTGACGGGAACGTAGAATCCGTCGGGCAAATTATTGGGGGCGGGAAGGAGGGATGTCACATAGTGGGAGACGGAATCATAGGTTGCGTTTTCGAACTTATACTCCGAAACTCCCCAGTTGGAAACGGTCACCGTCTGATCGTCATCGCTCAATGACACTCCGTACGGGAAATATCCCACCGCCACCTGTTGCACTACCTTTTTCTGGATCGTATCGATGACGGCGATACTGTTGTCACTGTTACAGGCCACATAAAGGAACTGGCCGTTCCGGCTCAGGACGGAACCGGCGGGCCAGGTGGCCTGCGCGCCCTTTTGCGAACCCGAAAACATAACAATAGGAGACACCGACTGAGCCAGCGTGTAGTTGGTCACGAATCCCTGATTGTCGGGCGTAATCGGAGTGATACTGATTCGGTCAAACGGCGTATTGGCGGGGGAAATCACCCCGGCTGTAGAGATGTTAAATATCTTCACGTCGTTGTCGGCGCCACCGGAAGCCCATAGGGTGTAAGGACCGGTGCCGGTCACCTGTAACCCTATGAAAACGCTGTTCGTTGACCAGGCGGACTCCGGAGGAGTGGGCCACGTGGAAACCAGTTGCATGGTCCCGGTATCAATGATGGAAAGCGAATAACAACCGTAATTTATCGGATTCCGGTAAGACTGGAAATTGGGATCTAACTCGTCGTCATTGCTGGTTATGAGATATTTCCCATCCGATGTCAGAACCATGCCGAGAGGCTCCATACCCACCTGAGTGCTGATGCCGGCTGGCTTCACGACCCGGCCATTTGGCAGCACACCGGCAAAATAACTCCCGAACTTATCCGGACCGGCAAACAGTTCAGCGCCCCTGTACGCACCTCGCTGGGAGGTCCCGTAAACCGGTGCGGTGACCAGGCCCCATGTCGTGACATCAATCCTCGAGGGACAAGGCACCCCCCCATGTTGTCTGGCATTGATGAGTGTATCTGAAGTACTTGAAGGGAGCACCTCGGATTTCGAATCCTCTTGGATGCCGGCACTCACTAAGCCGGCACTCGTTAAAATGATCAGCAGTGAAATCAAAATCAAACCTATAAGAATAAAGCCAGCACCGCGGATATGTGTTGATCCAAGGCATTTTACGAAAGATGTCATTTTTCACTCCTTTTCATTTAAACGGGCTATATTTCTATCACAATATATTGAAATTTATGGATATATAACTTATTTTTCAGGTCCGGGTTTTTTAGACTTAAGCTCTCTGTCCAAACAATATCTCTTTAATTTCGAAGGCTGTCAATATTTGCGATCTTGTGATAAAATTAATAAAGTGTTTTCAGCCTCAGGTTATTATTCATTTGATTGAATGTGTTATGCAATGCCCCTTGATGTGTCAAGGAATGAACAGGAAAATACGTTATGCCATCCGTTATCACCATTGTCGGTCATTCCAATTCCGGCAAAACAACGCTGATCGAAAAACTCATCCCGGAACTGAAACGCCGCGGATACCGTATCGGAACCATCAAACACACATCCCGCGGATTTTCAATGGATCATCCGGGCAAAGACACAGACCGCCACCGTAAAGCCGGCGCAGAAACTGTTATGGCGGCATCTCCCGGCATGATCGCCATGGTCAAATCGACGGATCGCGACGATCTGGAATCTCTCCTGTCCTGGTTTCAGGATATAGATATGGTTCTGGTGGAAGGATTCAAAAATGAAAACCAGCCCAAGATAGAAGTGGTCCGCCTGCAAATCGGCCAATCGCCGCTTTTTCTGGAGGATCCGATGCTGGCGGCGATTGTTACGGACACCCCTTTAAACGTGAAAATACCGGTATATCATTGCGACGCCATCCCCGCCATCTGTGACATGATCGAAGAAAACCGGGCGGCTTGGTTTTGTCCGGCTCTCAGTGGACAATATCACCGAAACGGAATTTCGTCATGATCAGCATTGAAAACATCACCAAGAGCTTTGGCGAATACGTTCTTTTCGATAATATCAGCTTCAAGCTCAATCCCAAAGAACGCATCGGCCTTGTCGGCAGAAACGGACATGGCAAAACCACTCTGTTTCGGATCATCGCCGGCATGGAGCATCCGGATTCCGGAACCGTGCTGATCCCCAAAACCTATCGCATCGGATATGTGCGGCAGCATATTGATTTTTCGATGCCTACGGTTCTTGATGAAGCCATGACCGGGCTTCCGGACGACGAAAAAGACCATTACTGGAAGGCGGAGAAAATCCTTGCGGGTCTGGGATTTTCGGTTCTTGACATGCAGCAGCCACCGGGAACTTTTTCCGGCGGTTATCAGGTGCGGCTGAATCTGGCCAAAGCGCTGGTGTCGGAGCCGGATCTGCTGCTGTTGGATGAACCCACCAACTACCTGGATATCACATCCATCCGCTGGATCGAACGGTTTTTGCTGAACTGGCCCCATGAAGTGATGCTGATCACCCATGACCGGAGCTTCATGGACAAACTGGTCACCCACACCCTGGGAATACATCGCCGAAATGTTCGAAAAATTCCGGGAGATACCGCGAAATATTACGCCCAGATCGCCATGGATGAGGAAATATTTGAAAAAACCCGAATGAACGATGAAAAACGGCGCAAGGAAATCGAGCTGTTCATCACACGGTTTCGCGCCAAAGCCAGACTGGCCAACATGGTGCAGTCCCGCGTCAAGACGCTTTCGAAAATGACGCAACAGGAAAAACTGGAAAGGGTTAAAACTCTTGACTTCTCGTTTCAGACCCGGCCCTTCGCCGGGAAAAACGTGCTGTCCGTTCAGAACCTGACATTCGGTTATGATGCCCAAAGCCCGCTGATCCAGAATCTGAGCTTTTCCGTTCAGGCAGGGGAACGCATCTGTATCATCGGGAAAAACGGCAAGGGGAAAACGACGCTGCTCAAGCTGCTGGCTGGTTCTCTTACCCCCTTGCAGGGCCATATCACGTACAATCCGGCCGTCGTCCCCGGCGTTTTCGAGCAGACCAATATTCAGACACTGGTCAACTCCCGGACGGTGGAAGAGGAAATCCTCTATTCCCATGCACATGTGGACAGACAACTGGCGCGGAACATCTGCGGAGCCATGATGTTTGAAGGAGACACGGCCTTAAAAAAAATCGGGGTGCTTTCCGGCGGGGAAAAAAGCCGCGTCATGCTGGGCAAGATTCTGGTCACCCCCGTCAATCTGCTGCTGCTGGATGAACCCACCAACCATCTGGATATGGAATCCTGCGATGCGCTTCTGGAGGCTATTGACAGCTTCGATGGCGCAGTGATCATGGTAACGCACAATGAACTTTTCCTTCACGCCATCGCCGAACGGCTCATCGTGTACAACCATGGGGGCGCATCTGTGTTTGACGGCGGATATCAGCGGTTTCTGGATCACGGCGGATGGGAGGAAGAAGGTGGCGGCGGCGCTTCAGACGGTGCTGCGGTGAACGGCGATCCGAATCGGCTTTCCCCTAAAAAACTCCGGCAGCTCCGTTCGGAAATCATCACCCAGCGTTCCAAAGCTCTGAAGCCCGTTGAAAAACGTATTGCATCTGTTGAAAACGATATCGAACGCCATGAAAAAATGATTTCGGACTTCGGTGACGCCATGACCGAAGCCACCCAGACCAGCGACGGCCCCAGAATCGTTCAGCTTTCCCAAAACATTTATGAATCCCAGCAGACCATAGAGCGTTTGTTTGAAGAGCTGGAAACGCTTACAACCGACTGCGAGCGTCAGAAACAGCTCTTTGATCAGCAACTGGAGCAACTTGGAAAAGAGTGAGCCTTCCACATACTACCGGCTGACCCACCATACCGCGGACTGCGGCATCGAGGTCTGGGGAGATAATCCGGCATCGCTTTTCGAAAACGCCGGATACGCCTTGTTCGATCTGGTGGCCGACATCGCCGTGGTGACGCCGGTAAATGAATATCCGGTTCAGGTCTCCGGAATGGACGTGGAAGATCTCATGGTATCATGGCTCCGGGAACTTCTGGATTTCTGGACATGCCGGGAAATCCTGATTTGCGACATTCGCGTGATGGAATTATCCGAACAGTATGTTTCCGCCCGGATTCGCGGCGAAATCTATCACCCGCACATCCACAGCCTCCGTCATGACATCAAGGCTGTCACATATCATCAGATTCAGGTAATACAGACTCCGGAAGGGAAATGGCGTACCAGCGTCGTTTTTGATGTATAAACATCCTGTAAATCAGAAAGCAGTCCGATGACAACCACCCGGCACCAGATTGTATTTGCGAACTCCCAAAATCTTCCCATGCTTGCCGACGATTCCATTGACCTTGTGGTCACATCTCCGCCGTATCCGATGATTCAGATGTGGGACAGTCTCTTCGCCTCTTTTTCTAAAGCCATCGCAGGCGCCCTTGAAAACCAGAACGGCGATGAAGCTTTTTCCCTGATGCATCAGGAACTGGATGCCGTATGGAAAGAAATGCACCGTGTTCTCAAAAACGGCGGCTTTCTGTGCATCAATATCGGAGACGCCGTCCGGACGTTAAACGACAGGTTTCAGCTTTTCCCCAATCACTCCCGGATCATCGCTGCCTGCACGGAGGCAGGATTTCATCTGCTGCCTGTTGTTCTATGGCGCAAACAGACCAATGCCCCTAACAAGTTCATGGGATCCGGAATGCTTCCGGCAGGCGCCTATGTGACGTTGGAACACGAATATATCCTGATTTTCCGAAAAGGAGACAAACGGCTCTTTACCCGCCTTTCCGAAAAACTGGCCCGCCGGGAAAGCGCTTTTTTCTGGGAAGAACGCAACATCTGGTTTTCGGATATCTGGGATTTTAAAGGCATCTTTCAAACCCTGAATCACCAAAAACTTCGGAGGAAAAGCGCGGCTTTTCCGTTTGAGCTGCCATTCCGGCTGATTCAGATGTATTCGCTCAAGCAAGACACGGTTCTGGATCCGTTTCTGGGAACCGGCGTCACCACACTGGCCGCCATGGCTTTCTGCCGCAACAGTGTGGGAATCGAACTGGACGATAATTTCCAGCGGATTATCCTGGATCAGGTGCGTACAGCCCGGCCCGCTTTGAATCAGCGGATATCGGAGCGAATCGCCAGCCACGCCCAGTTTGTCGATACCTGCAACGCTTCCGGAAAAAATTTGAAATATATGAATGCGCCCCATGGACTTCCGGTGATGACGCGGCAGGAATGTGAAATTCGCATAGAATCCATCGCCGATATTCTTGTTGAATCCAGCAACGAAATCAAGGTAATGTATCAATATTTGTCCGCAGACAATGCTCCTGCTGCAGTACCAGTAGCGCCGCTCAATCCGCCGGGAAAATATCCGGCAGCTCTCGATTCTTGACTATCTGAAGGAGATGCACCATGACAATCACTCTGACCCGTCTGGATGACTACCGCTGGGAAATTCCTCGTACCGGGGATATGCGTGTTCCAGGCCGTGTCTATGCCAGCTCTTCACTGCTGACATCCGGCGACAGCCAGGAAGCCTTCACACAGGTATCCAATGTGGCCAAACTTCCGGGCATTCTCAAAGCGTCTTTAGCCATGCCGGACATGCACTGGGGATATGGATTTCCCATCGGCGGGGTAGCGGCTTTCGACTGGGAAACCGGCATTATTTCCCCCGGCGGGGTGGGCTATGATATCAATTGCGGTGTGCGACTGGCGGGTACGCTGCTCACGGAATCCGATGTGCGTCCCCGTCTGGAAGCTCTTGTCAACGCTTTGTACCAAAACATTCCCTGCGGAGTCGGCACGACAGGTTCCGTAAAACTGTCCCCATCCGACGCAAAGCAGGTGCTGAAAACCGGCAGCCAGTGGGCTGTCCGTCAGGGCTTCGGAGAGGATGGCGATCTGGAACACACGGAAGACGGCGGCTGTCTGCCCGATGCCGATCCTTCCGAAGTCAGCGACAAGGCTATCAACAGAGGTAAGCAGCAGCTTGGCACGCTGGGATCCGGCAATCATTTTCTGGAAATAGGTGTTGTGGAAACGATTTTTGATCCTGACATCGCCGGGAAATTGGGCCTGTTTAAAGGTCAGGTAACGCTGATGTTGCATTCCGGATCCCGAGGGCTGGGATATCAGGTGTGTGACGATTATCTGGCGCGCATGATGAAGCATATGCATCAACTGGGGTTTACGCTCCCAGATCGCCAACTGGCATGCGCCATGATCCAGTCGGACGCCGGCATGACATATTGGAGGGCCATGGCCTGCGCCGCCAACTATGCCTGGGCCAACCGCCAGATACTGATGCACCATTGCCGGCGTATTATGGAAAATGCTCTGAGCATCGGGCCGCGGGACCTGGGACTGCGGCTAATCTACGATGTCTGCCACAATATCGCTAAAAAAGAAACGCACACCATTGACGGAAAACCCTGCACCGTATGCGTTCATCGGAAGGGCGCCACCCGCTCCTTCCCGCCCGGACACCCATCCCTTTGTGAAGACTACCGGCGCACAGGTCAACCCGTCATTGTTCCCGGAGACATGGGAACCGCCTCCTATGTGCTGGTTGGAACCGAAACCGCCATGTCCGAAACATTTGGCTCCACCTGCCACGGCGCCGGAAGACTCCTGAGCCGGACGGCCGCCCAAAAAGCATCCAAAGGCAGATCTATCCATCGTGAACTTGAAAACAAGGGCATCCTGGTGCGCTGGACCGGTAAATCCACTCTCGCCGAAGAAATGCCCGATGCTTACAAGGATGTATCCGAAGTGGTGAATGTCGTTCATGCCGCAGGCATTTCACGAAAGGTGGCAAAACTCAGACCCATGGCTGTTGTCAAGGGATGATGATGCTATGAAGCGGAGGGGTAAGATAGCGGCGTTCATCGAACACATGATAAACGCCGCTGAATCAATGAAGACGACTTCGTAAAAAGTCCGCATGCTGCGTTGTGCTGCATCCTTCATCATTGCAGCGTACGACAAGTACGCTTCATTCTTCAGGATTTGCACGCCTTGCCTGCGAACATTTTATGAAGCCGTCCGAAAATAGACTTTTACGGTAAAAATTTCAGGAACGGCCGGTTCTTAAAACCTTCATGAGATCATCTCGGGTGATAATAACCGCGATATCCGGAACGTATGTGCGGATGTTCTCAAGCCCGCCTTCCTGCCGATCCACCAGAATCACCACCTTGACCACCTGCATGCCCTCCTGACGGGCGCGTTCAATGGCTTTAATGGTGGATCCTCCGGTCGTCACCACGTCATCAATAATGACCACGCGGTCTCCTGGATGCAGATCACCTTCGATCCAGCGAATCATGCCATGATCTTTCTGAGTTTTTCGAATGGAAAACGCCTGAATCGGGCGTCCCTGAAGTTCGGAAACAAACGCCGTCGCCATAGCAATGGGATCTGCGCCAAATGTCAGCCCCCCCACTCCCGCAATATCCATATCCCGGATCGCCTCATACACCAGGTGACCGGTCAGAAACATGCCGCGGGGGCTCAGGGTTGTCGGTTTGCAGTTGACATAAAACTGGCTGAACCTTCCTGAAACCAGCTTGAACACGGGCTGTTCACTGTACTGAAACGATTTTTCGCACAGAATCCGGATCAATTCATCTTTCACTCAGACACCAGCCTTTTTTTACCATCCCCACGTCAGATACTTGTGAATGGAATCCGCGGCCTTACGCCCGGCGCCCATTGCCAGAATGACGGTGGCGGAGCCTGTAACGATATCACCTCCGGCCCACACGCCTTTTTTGCTGGTTTTCCCGGTTTCCGGATCGGCCATGATATAGCCCCACTTGTTAAGATTCAGGTCAGGCGTTGTCTGGGTCAGCAGAGGATTAGCGCCGGCGCCGACCGCCACAATGACCAGATCGCAGTCCATCATGAATTCAGACCCTTTTATCGGAATGGGCCGCCTTCTGCCGGAAGCATCCGGTTCCCCGAGTTCCATTTTGAGACATTCCATACCGGTCAAGCGGCCTTTGTCATCTCCCACAAATTTTGTGGGCGCCGTCAACAGGCAAAACTCAATACCTTCTTCTCCAGCGTGATGGATTTCCGCCTTTCTGGCCGGCATTTCTTCCCGGGAACGCCGATAGACGATACGGACAGAGTCAGCCCCCAGACGCATGGCGGTTCGAGCCGAGTCCATCGCCACATTACCGGCGCCCAGCACCACGACATTTTTTCCATGGGGAATCGGAGTATCCACCTTGGGATACTGATAGGCTTTCATGAGATTGGCCCGGGTCAGATATTCATTGGCGGACAAAATCCCGATCAGGTTTTCACCCGGAATATTCATAAATTTGGGCAGTCCTGCGCCCACCCCCAGATAGACAGCATCATAGCCTTCGGCAAACAGTTCATCCAGTGATACGGTTCTACCCACCACCTGATTGCACGCCACTTTGGCGCCGAGTCGCTCTAAAAAAGCCACTTCGGAAAACACGATTTCCTTGGGAAGCCGGAATTCCGGAATTCCATAGACCAGAACGCCGCCGGGTTTATGAAACGCTTCCAGCACCGTTACCTCATGGCCCTTACGAACCAGATCGCCTGCCACCGTCAATCCCGAAGGGCCTGAACCCACGACAGCCACTTTTTTCCCGGTCGGTTTCTCTTTCGGGGGCAGCTCGCCCGTACCATGCAGCCGCTCATAGTCTGCCGTAAAACGCTCCAGGTTGCCAATGGCAACAGGATCGCCCTTTTTCCCCAAGATGCAGTTGCCTTCACATTGAATCTCCTGAGGACAGACCCGGCCGCAAACCGCCGGAAGGCTGTTTTTACCCCAGAGGTTCCGGATGGCCCCCGTCATATCCCCTTTGGTAACATAATTAATGAATCCCGGAATATCGACGTTGACCGGACATCCTTCCACACAGCCGGGTTTTTTGCACTGGAGACATCGGCTGGCTTCGGCCATGGCCTGTTCCATGGTGTAACCCATCGGAACTTCTTCAAAATTCCGTCTTCGGATCTCGGGTTTTTGTTCCGGCATTGCCTGACGCTGAACTGTTTTTTTCGAATCTGTTTTTTCAACCATTTTATCCTCCGTGAGGTTACGCCTGCTGCATGGTGCAAAAGTCGTTATAGCATTTTTTCTCATCGTCGCAGTACGCCTGAAGTCTGCGCATCAGTTCATCGAAATCCACCTTGTGTCCGTCGAATTCCGGGCCATCCACACAAGCGAACTTGGTTTCGCCGCCAACGGTCACCCGGCATCCACCGCACATTCCAGTGCCGTCCACCATGATCGGATTTAAGCTGACCATCGTCGGCACCTTAAACTCCAGAGTCACCTTGGAAACGAATTTCATCATGGGAACCGGTCCGATGGCAACCACCAATTTGACATCACCTTTCTTCAGCACTTCTTTGAGGACATCGGTTACAAATCCGTGATGTCCGTAAGAGCCGTCGTCCGTACACACATGAAGCTCATGGGAGGCAGCCCGCATCTTGTCTTCCAGAATCAGGATATCCTTGCTTCGGGCACCGATGATGGCGACAACCTCGTTGCCGATCTCCTTCAGCCCGCGGGTGATAGGATGCAGCACCGCAATTCCGGTACCGCCGCCCACGCACACCACCTTACCCAGCTTTTCGAGATGGGTGGGTTTTCCCAGCGGCCCGATCACATCCTGATAACTATCTCCCACTTTCAGACTCTTAAAAAGCGCCGTGCTTTTGCCCACCACCATGTAGATAATGGTGATGGTGCCTTTGGCCGGATCGCTATCGGCCATCGTCAGTGGAATCCGCTCTCCGGTCTCATTGGCCTTTAAAATGACAAACTGTCCTGGTTTCGCTTTTTTGGCAATCAGAGGCGCCTCGATTTCATTGAGGACGATAGTTCCGCCTGCCATTTCCTGTCGTTGAACAATTTTAAACATAATCAGCCTCCAGAAATTCAGATGATGAGTGAAGCAGCACAATCTGGCTGCAAATATCCTGGGATGCAACCGTGACGCTCGTCTGGCGGGAATGAATTCCCTCACAAACTTCCGCCAACGCTTTTTCAGGGGTGTTGTTGGTCTCGCTCAGATGGGCAAGTATGACATGCTGGAGCCGATGATGCCCGATATCCTCCAGCAGTGCGCGGGTGTCCTGATTCGACAGATGCCCTGTCCGCCCTTTGACCCGCTGTTTCAAATGCCAGGGATATGGTCCGTTGACGAGCATATCCGGATCGTGATTGGCTTCCAGAATCAGAAGATCGCAGGCGCTCAGATGCTCGCGCACCATGGCCGTGACAATACCCAGATCTGTAGCAATACCGATTTTGTGATTGCGAAGATGGATGGTAAAACCCGCCGGATCTCCGGCGTCATGCGATATGGAAAAGGGGTGAAGCATCAGTGTATTGATTTTAAATGGCGAACCGCAGCAGAAAGATTGCCGCCGGATATGACGAAGCTGGGGAGGTTCCGATTTCAGGGCGCCGTCGTTGACATAAACCGGCAGGTTAAAACGTCGGGAGAGAATGCCCACACCGCGGATGTGATCTTCGTGTTCGTGGGATACCACAATAGCATCCAGATCGCCGGGGCTGAGCCCTCGAGACGCCATCCGGCGCTCAATTTCAACACCTGACAGCCCGGCATCCACCAGAATCGACGTGTGTCCATCAGAAACATAAATGGAATTTCCTCTGCTGCCGCTGGCAAGCATGCAGACGGATATATCTTCTGACAATTCAGCAGGATCGTGTGCGTCTGTTAACTTCTCGAATACCATGAGTTATCTTTATTTGAAATTCTGACGGATCAGACATCATTCTATCGGCCGGTATGCCCAAATCCGCCGGCGTCCCGCAGGGTCGTATCCAGACTGTTCACTGCCACAAACGCCGCACGATAAACCCGGTGGATCACCATCTGGGCGATACGGTCACGGCGATGAATGGTATAAGGCTGTTTCCCCCAGTTGATCAGAGCGATGCGGATTTCGCCCCGATAATCCGCATCGATGGTGCCAGGAGAATTCACCAGCCCGATGCCGTAGCGCACGGCAAGGCCGCTTCGGGGACGAATCTGAGCTTCATATCCTTCGGGGATAGCCATGGAAAACCCTGTCGGCGCCAGGAAGATATCTCCGGGCATGATTTCCACATCCTGTTCGACCGCGGCATACACATCCATTCCTGCAGAAAGCGGCGTCATATAACAGGGAAGCGGGATATCCGCATCCATTTCCGGATGCAAGCGGCAGATACGAATCACCGGAGACGCTTCAGAGGCCATGATGGCTCACCGCCCCATCATCTGCTCAAACGGCGCGGAATCCTGAATCGGGCCGTAAAGCGTCAGAGACATGGGGGCGTCAACAAACAGATCGTGAGCCAGCTTCCGGATGTCATTCGGCGTCACCTGATCAATCTGCCGCAGGATTTCTTCCAGCGGCGTATAACGCTTAAAATGGATCTCACTTTGCGCCAGACGCACCATCTGATTGTCATTGCTTTCAGAAGCCATCAACAGATTGCCGCGGGTGAATTCTCTGGCATGGCTGAGTTCTTCTTCCGTAATGGGACTATCGGCAAGTTGCTTCAGCATATTTAAAATGAGGGATGTGGTTTCGGAAGCATTTGCAGGATCGACACCCGCATAGGCGCCGATCAACCCCGTATCCACAAAGGATGATACAAAGGAATACACGGAATACGCCAATCCCCGCTGTTCGCGGATTTGCTGAAACAGACGGGAGCTCATATTGCCCCCCAGAACGGTGTTCAGCAGGGACAGCTCATAGCGCCTGGTATCTGTGGTCGGCAATCCCTTTGCATTCAGACAGATATGCGCCTGTTCCACGTCTTTGGAATGCACATCCACGCAGGACAGCCGCTCAGGCGTCGGGCGCTGCGGAAAAACGTCTCCGGATGGCGAAACCGCTTCAAACAAGGGCCCCACAATGTCCACCAGCCGACGATGCTCCACATTGCCGGCCGCTGCGATGATAATGCGATCCGGCTGATACCGGCGTTTGAAAAAACTGCGGATCGTCTGCGAATCAAATCCCAGAATATTATCGCGTGTTCCCAGAATGGAGCGTCCCAGCGCATGACTTCCCCAGAAAGACGTCGCCGCCAGTTGATGCACGTACTCATCCGGCGTATCTTCCGTCATACCGATTTCCTGAAAGATCACCGGACGCTCTCTTTCGATTTCAGCATCGTCAAACAGGGAATTCAAGAAAATATCCGACAGAATATCCGTCATGGTGTGCAGATGATTCTGCATCACCTTGGCATGGTAGCAGGTGGTTTCCATCGTGGTGAATGCGTTGGTATAACCCCCGATGGCATCGAAGGCCCGCGCAATTTCAACGGCCGTACGGCGTTCGGTGCCTTTAAAAATCATGTGCTCGATAAAGTGAGAGAGGCCGTTTTCAGCGTCGGTCTCATCCCGCGAACCGACATTGACCCACACCCCCATGGAAACCGACTGCACATACGGCATCATCTGAGACAGAATCCGCACCCCGTTGGAAAGGACGGTTTTATCAACCTGGCCTTCGATATTCAATGGCTTATGACTCCTCTTCCAGAACCGCTTTATGACTCAGCCGGATTTTGCCGTCTCTGCCTATTTCAAGCACTTTGACCCTGAGGGTGTCACCTTCCTTCACCACATCAGTCACTTTGGTCACCCTTTTGGTGGAAAGCTGCGAAATATGCACCAGACCGTCCGTTCCCGGAGCGATCTGAACAAACGCTCCAAAATCCATGACCTTGACCACATGGCCGTCATAAATACGTCCGACCTCAGGCTCTGTAACAATAGCGTTGATCAGTTTCAGGGCCGCATCGCCTTCAACCTTGGACACGGCGGCGATTTTCACCAGCCCCGTATCGTCAATCTCAACACGGGTGTTGGTTTCAGACTGAATGGAACGAATCACCTTACCGCCCTGACCTATAACATCCCTGATTTTATCTGGATTAATCTTGATCGTCACAATCGCCGGCGCGTACGGAGAAATAACCTCTCTGGGTTTATCGAGGGTCTCGAGCATTTTACCCAGAATGTGCAGTCTGCCGTTTCTGGCCTGCTCCAACGCTTTTTCCATGATGTCTTTGGAAAGCTCATGAATTTTGATATCCATCTGAAGCGCGGTAATGCCGTCGCGGGTTCCCGCCACTTTGAAATCCATATCTCCGGTGTGGTCTTCATCACCCAGAATATCGGATAAAATAACGACCGTGTCGCCGTCTTTCACCAGCCCCATGGCAATACCGGCCACCGGCGCCTTGATAGGGATGCCGCCATCCATCATGGCCAGGGTCCCGGCGCATACCGTTCCCATCGAAGAGGAGCCGTTGGACTCCAGAACCTCTGAAACCACCCGGATCGTATAATCGAAATCCGCTTTATCGGGCAGCACTTTTTCAAGCGCCCGCGTCGAAAGCCCTCCGTGCCCGATATCCCGCCGGCTGGGGCCGGAAAGCCGTTTGACTTCCCCCACCGAAAACGGCGGGAAATTATAGTGCAGCATAAACGGCCGGGATTCTTCACCGGCCAAGGTTTCCACCCGCTGCTCGTCCTGACCGGAACCCAGCGTCAAAACCCCCAGCACCTGCGTTTCTCCACGGGTGAACAACGCACTGCCGTGCGGTCTGGGCAGCAGACCGGTTTCACAGGTAATCGGACGGATTTCATCAAATTTACGGTTGTCAATCCGTTTGTGTTCTTTGAGGATCAGATCACGGCAGATGGTTTTCTGAATGTCTTGAAGGATGCCTGCGATTTCTTCTTTCCGCACAGCCCCATCATCTCCCAGTTCTGCCATTACGGCCAGTTTCACTTCACGAATCGCGGCGTATCTCTGAATTTTGTCCGGGATGCCGATTGCGGCCTTCAGACGGGAAAGCGCCAGCGTATTCACTTTTTCCGCCAGCACTGCATCAACTTCAGGTACGACATAAGCCCTCTTGGGCTTGCCGCAGAGTTCCCTGAGTTTTTTCTGAATCGCGATCACCGGCTGCATGGCCTGATGCCCAAAGAAAACAGCTTCCAGCATGTCCGCTTCACTCACGACATTGCCGCCGCCTTCGACCATCACCACACCCGTTTCAGAACCCGCAACGATGATATTAATGTCGCAGGCTTCAAACTGCTGAATCGTCGGATTGACAATCAGCTTTCCATCCACGCGGCCAACCCGCACGCAGGCGATCGGCCCATCGAACGGAATATCGGAAAGCTCCAGCGCAGAAGATGCGCCGATCATGGCCAGAGTGTCCGGTTCATTTTCCTGATCCATAGACAGAACCGTTGCAATCACCTGTGTTTCGTAATGATACCCTTTGGGAAAGAGCGGACGTATTGGCCTGTCAATCAATCGGGCTGTCAGGGTTTCCTTTTCGCTGCTTCTGCCGATTTCCCGACGAAAATAATTGCCGGGAATCCGTCCGGCTGCATAAATCTTTTCCATATACTCAACGGTCAAGGGCAGGAAATCTCCCCCCGTAGCTTCATGGACAGAAACCACCGTCACCAGAACAACTGTTTCACCGTACTGAACCAGAACAGCGCCAGATGCCTGTTTGGCCACTTTTCCGGTAGATATGCGCAACGGTTTATCTCCGAGCATTGCTTCGAGAACATGTTCCATACTTGCCTCCCTTTACCGTGAAATACTTTTTAAACCATAAAAAAGCATACAACTGCATAAATATTCTTCAGCTTTTCGCGTGATAACTTTGACGACTTCGTAAAAAGTCCGCATGCTGCGTTGTGCTGCATCCTTCGTCATTGCAGCGTACGAAAAGTACGCTTCATTCCTCAGGATTTGCACGCCTTGCCTGCGAACATTT